>DASQZP010000389.1:0-7744 GCA_035638655.1 Bacteroidales bacterium | reverse complement strand
GCCCATCAGTTTGCGTGCCTTTAACAGCAACAAAAACAGCCCCCTTCACAATCACCCGGGAATCATAAGTTATGGAAGACACTTCAAAGCCGGTACTTCCGTGGAGTGCGACGATATTGATATTACTTAGTATGTCAGTTAATAATTTCAAAATATCATTAATATTAAGAAAAACTCATTTCCAAAATAATTTTAGAACCGGGCACAACTCTTGTTCCCGGTAAAATTGACTGGGAAGCAACTTTGCCTCTTCCTTTAATAATCACTTCCAGGCCTAAATTTTCAAGCAGATACACTGCATCCTTGGCTCCCATTTCTTTTACATTTGGCACTAAATTCCTTTTGTAACTGTAATCAAGATAATTTATATAAGATCCGTGTTGCGAAGTCACTACCCACCTGGATTTTTTGGTTTCTTTATCATTATAAGGGATACCCAGCTGGTTAAGGCAATAATTCAGTTCAGGTTTGTAACCAATCTTGGTATAAGGAGCGTCAATATTTGCTGTATCGTCCTGCTCCACCAACCGTGGGTGTATGTCAAGACTGGTAGCATAAACTTTATCGGCAATTTCTTTAAAGACCGGACCAGCCACCAGGTTACCATAATAAACATCGTTAGAGGGCGAATTGATCACTACAATACAGGAATATTTTGGATGATCAGCAGGAAAATATCCCACAAATGAAGCCTGATAACTTATACGTGAATCAGAATGGTAACCATATTTCTCATTTGCTATCTGGGCAGTTCCGGTTTTACCCGCAATTTTATAATTCTCATTCCTCAGGTTACGAGCTGTACCCCTTTCAACTACCCCTTCAAGCATTTTTTGAGCTTTCCTGATGGTAGACATTGAACAAATGGAAGGATTAATCACCTGTACCGGAAATTCTTTTACCACTTCACCATGGTATAACAATTCTTTTACAAATCTTGGTTTTACCTCTTTACCATCGTTAGCCACGGCATTGTAAAAAGTGAGCAATTGCAGCGGAGTCAGACGTACTTCGTAGCCATGTGACATCATGGGTAATGAAATTCCCGACCATAATTTATCAGTCGGATATTTAATATCCGGTCTGCCTTCACCTTTTATTCTCAGGCCAAGTTTATCATTCAGGTTCATTGCATAGAGCCGGTCAATAAAGTGACTTTCATGACCTGTATAATATTTGGTGATTATTTTGGATACGCCGACATTGGATGAAACTTCGAAAACCCGTTGAACGCTAATTTTGCCAAATCCTCCATGTTCAGAGTCATAGATAGTCTTATCATAAAAAGTAACAGAACCATTTCCAGTGTCTATTGTATCATCAAGATCAATGTAACCGTCTTCCAGTGCAACCATTAACGAAGGCAGTTTAAAGGTAGAGCCTGGTTCAGTAGATTCGCCCACGGCATAATTATAGGATTCATGATAGTTTCCCTTGCTGTCCCGCTCAAGATTGGCAATTGCTTTGATATCTCCGGTTTGCACCTCCATCAATACAGCACTTCCATGGTGTGCCTCATGTTTCTTCAATTGTTTAAGCAATGCATTTTCTGCTACATCCTGAAGATTTACATCCAGGGTAGTAACAACATCTTTACCGTCTCTGGGTTCTATCTGGTTATCATCACTGACAGGCATCCAAACGCCACCGGAAAGTCTTTGCATAAGTCTTACACCATTCACCCCGCAGAGTTCATGGTCATAGGCGCCTTCGATACCTACTACATTCCCGGTCTGGCTTTTGGTGGTATAACCAATGGTACGCGATGCCAGGTTGACATGCGGCTGAAACCGCACATTTTCCTGGAGATAAATAAAGCCACCTTTATAGCGACCACGTCTGAATATCGGAAGCTGTTTCAGTACTTTCAGCTCGTTATAATTTACTTTGCGTCTGATGAGATAGTAACGCTCACCTCGTTTGCGGGCGGCAATGAGCTGACTTTTATAATTATCTTTTGACTTATCACCAAAAAGCCTGGACAGGCCAATACATAATGAATCAATATTTGAATAAAAAACTTTATTGGTAAGTGAAGGCGTTTTGAGATCCATCCTGATTTCATAATAAGGAATTGAACTGGCCAGCAGGCGCATATCCTGGGCGTAGATGTCTCCCCTGTTGGATTCAATTGTAATGTCCTTCAATGTAAGTTTTTGTGCTTTTTCCCTCCATTTGCTCCCTTCGCCAAACTGTAGATAGACCGCGCGTGCAAGGATGATCAATCCCAGTACAAAAACCGCGATATACACAACAGCTACCCGCCATAATATGTCTTTTTTAATCGACATTCAGCAAATGAATTATTAGTTTTTTTCAATTACTATTTTTTTAGGTGGCACCAAAGATTCTTTGAGGCCCAGCCCCTTTTGCTCAACCAGTTTGCTAACTTCAGACTGCTTGCTTATAAACATGAGTTCAGAAGCCGTGGTAATTGACTCAGCTCTTAGTTCCTTTACCTCAGCCTGAAGGGAAATAACTTCCCGTGAAAGCCGCTCGGCATGATAGCGATTGGCTATGTAAATAATTCCCAGCAATGTCAGAAAAATGATAAAGGGCAACTGCTTTGTTACTTCTTTACGTGCAAGCAGACTGCCATCAAGTATCCCCCTGAAAGAAATATTCTTATGTTCCTTTCTCTCTATTTTTTGGTCGATAAACTCAACACTTTCCTGTTCATTGTTCTGATCAGTCATATCTAACAAGCATTTTAGTGTATGACATTATAGTTTTTCAGCAATACGTAATTTAGCGCTTCTCGCCCGGTTATTTCGGCTCAGTTCTTCCTTTCCTGCTGTAATAACACTTCGATTTACAGCTTTGAAAGGGACCTTCAGATTACCAAAAAAATCTTTTTCAGGTTCTCCGGAAAATTTTCCCTTTTTAATAAAATTCTTGACCAAACGGTCTTCCAGGCTGTGGTAGGTAATAACCACCAAACGGCCTCTCTTATTTAGTACTTTAGCTGTTTGTTCAAGCATCTGCTCCAGACTTTCCATTTCATGATTCACCTCAATCCTCATTGCCTGGAATACTTTTGCCAGATATTTATTTTCCCGGTTTACGGGTATACAGTCTTTAATGGATTCAAGCAAATCAGCTATTTGATCAATCGTCTTTTCAGTACGATATTTCACTATTCTTCCTGCCAGCTTTCCGCCATTGTCAATTTCACCATATTTTTTAAAGACCCTGATCAAATCTTTCTCAGGGTATTCATTCACCAGCTTTGCGGCTGTGAAATCATTTGAAGTATTCATCCTCATATCAAGATTTCCTTCGAATCTAAAGGAAAATCCCCTTGAAGGATCATCAAAATGATGAGAGGATACTCCCAGGTCTGCCAGAATACCATCTACATGCTCAATTTCAAGGTACCTAAGATAATTCTTCAAATAGGCAAAATTCTGCCGTATGAATAAAAAACGCCTGTCTTCAATTTTATTTTTTTCAGCTTCAGCATCCTGGTCAAAAGCGATCAGTAAACCTTTATCAAGCCTTTTGAGAATTTCTGCTGAATGTCCTCCCCCGCCAAAGGTAAGATCAACATAAATACCATCAGGTAGGATATTTAAACCCTCCACACTTTCCTGTAACATTACCGGTTCGTGGTAGGTCATGATGTTGGTTTTTCGTTTGTATTACCTCCCATTATTTTTTCAGCCAGGGATGCAAAATCATCCTCGCTGGAAATCTGTTCATACAATTCTTTGGCCCAGATTTCAATTTTACCATCCTGTCCGGCGAGGATTACCTCCCGGTCAATATCTGCTTCATCCAGCAATCTTCTTGGAACCAGAAAACGGTTACTGGCATCAAGTTCCACCTCAGCTGTACCTTTATAAAATCCTCTTATAAATCGATTGTGTTCTTTGTTATACGGATTGGTACTGGCCCTGATAAGCTCATTTTGCCTTTCCCATTCATCCATAGGAAACAAAACCAGACAATCTTCATAAATATCTTTTTTGATGACAAACTTATCCTGGGCAGAAGCAGGCAACTGCTTCTTGAAAGCTGACGGGAGCATTACCCTGCCCTTTGTATCAACCTTACAACCGTAATCTCCTATGAAGCTTGTCATTAGCTTTTATGCTTTTAATTTGTAAAAATATATAAACTTTCACCACTTTCCACCACTTTTCCCCATTTTTTGCCACTTTGTTGATAACTTTTTCCGCATTTCGACCAGATTTCCCACTTCAAAGCAAACTGACTGCAAAAAGGAGCGATCAATTAATTAGATAATTTTTGGTAATTTTGCATGATTTGCATTGAAAGAAAAATTCTATCATAGGTAATGCCATGGATGATAAAGTTCAGGAAAGAGAAGCACAGCTCATAGACATCAAAGAAGTAATCCGAAGTAAAAATGCCACATTGGCAAGGGTACTTCCCGGATTTGTAATTCGATATATTCAACGCATTATTCATGTGGATTTTATTAATGAAATGATAACCAAACATGGTGAAAAGAAAGGTTTCACTTTTATTGAAGCCATGATCAAGGAATTTAACGTCAGCATAAGAACATTCGGAGAAGAAAACATACCCTCAGAAGGGCGATATATTTTTGCTTCCAACCATCCCCTTGGAGGATTTGACGGATTGGTTTTGCTACATGTACTGAAAAATCATTTCCCCAACATGAAATTTCTCGTGAATGATATTTTGATGAATATAAAGAACCTTGAAGAATTATTCATTCCCATCAATAAACATGGTGCCCATTCAAGGGAAAATGCAAGAAAAATAGAAGAAGCTTATGCCAGTAATGATCAGATACTTACCTTCCCGGCTGGTCTCGTTTCACGTAAGATTAAAGGAAAAATCATAGATTTGGAATGGAAAAAAAACTTTATCAACAAAGCAATTGTTTATAAAAGAGATATCATTCCGGTTCATTTTGATGGCCGAAATACAGATTTTTTCTATAACCTTGCAAAGCTTCGAAAATTTTTACATATTAAATCGAATCTGGAGATGTTTTATTTATCTGATGAAACATATAAGCACAAGAACAAAACTATTTCTGTTACTTTTGGAAAACCAATATCCTGGAAAACTTTCGACAATAGTCGGAAACCTTCCGAGTGGGCTGAAGCAATAAAAAATGAAGTGTATAATCTCGAAAAATCCTGATTTTTATTGCTTTTTTATGTACATATTTAGATAACAATTTGTTTATACAATAGAAATCTATTCTTCAAATATTTATGAAAACAATTATTCCCCCAGTTGACAAAGCTTTACTGGTAAAAGAGCTTGCAAAAAATAAATTTGTTAGAAACACAAATTACGGGCATAATGAACTGTATATTTTTTCTCATGATGAAGCACCGAACCTCATGAGAGAAATTGGCAGGTTGCGGGAGCTTACTTTCCGGCATGCTGGTGGCGGAACAGGAGAAGATGTGGATCTGGATGAATTTGACTTATCAGAAGACCCTTACCAGCAACTGATTGTCTGGGATCCCAAACACCAGGAAATTCTTGGAGGGTACCGGTTTTACATTCCGCCAAAAGACGCATCCGGTGATTCCATTCTGAACAGACTTTCCACTTCACATCTTTTTAAATTTTCTGATAAATGTAAAAAAGAATATCTACCAAGGATGATTGAACTGGGGCGCTCATTTGTTCAGCCAAATTACCAGTCGACCAGCCGCCCCAGAAAAGGTTTGTTTGCCCTGGATAATCTGTGGGACGGACTGGGCGCTCTTTTGGTTGACAATCCGGACATGCGGTATTTTTTTGGGAAGGTAACAATGTATACCCATTTTAATGTGGAAGCCAGAAATCTCATTTTGTTTTTTCTCGAGAAGCATTTTTCCGACAAAGAAGGACTTATAATGCCTATTGAACCATTGGAGACTAACATAGATAAAGAAAAATTATCCTCCATATTCACCGGAAATTCATATGATGAGGATTACAAAATACTATCAAAACAAGTAAGAGCTCTGGGAGAAAACATCCCACCTCTTATCAATGCATATATGAATTTATCACCTTCTATGAAAGTATTTGGTACTGTTATCAATCCGGAATTTGGTAATGTAGAGGAAACAGGGATAATGATCACCATAAATGATCTTTATCACAGTAAGGTTGAAAGACATGTATCTACATATCAGCGAGTTAAATATTATATTAAAAAGGAAAGAGACAAATTCTTTTAGTTTGATTCCATTTTTTGCCTGCATAATCAAAAATATCCTGGAATAATGAATTAATAAGTCTTACGGATAAGGTGAAGATAAATACATTAAGCCATAAAAGGATCATAATAAATGAATTATGTTTCAACCTTTAAAAGATCATCTTTTGTTATATTTGCAGGTCTGAAAGAAAAGAAGTAAAAAAATAGATGAATCTGATATTTGATATTGGAAATACGCAAACCAAAGCAGCCATTTATAAAAATGACAAAGAACTCTTTACTGAGTCGATACCTGCATTAACTGTTTCCTATATCAGAAACCTCATTGAGAGATTCGGACCACCTGAAAGGGTTATTTTGTCATCTGTTTCAAAGGAAGACAGCGGCATAGCAGAATTTCTGAAAACAAATACAGGTTATTTCATTCAATTGGATGAAAGAACTCTTTTGCCATTTCAGAATCTTTACGAAACAAAAAACTCGCTGGGGAAGGACCGTCTGGCAGCAATTGCCGGGGCATGCAATATTTTTCCCGGAGCTAACGTTCTGGTCATTGATGCAGGCACCGCTATTACATTCGATTTTATTAATGATAATAATGAGTTTCTCGGTGGCAACATTAGTCCGGGGCTTAGGATGCGTTTTAATGCATTGCACAACTTTACCAGTAAACTACCTTTGCTGGAGCCTGCCGAATCGGTTGAATTATTTGGCAGAAATACCAACGCCGCAATTATTAGTGGCATAGAAAACGGCATGATTTATGAAATTGAAGGCTGCATATCCGGATTCAGGAAAAAATTCCCTGATCTTAAGGTAATTTTTACCGGCGGCGATGCCATTTTTTTTGATAAGATGCTAAAAAGTAGCATATTTGTGATCTCGAATTTAGTAACACTTGGACTAAACAGAATATTAAATTATAATGCTGAAAATTAATAAGAGACCATTTATAACATTCTCGCTAATTACGTTGATTTCATTGCCGTTATTTTCACAACGCAATACATACTCACCATATTCCCGCTATGGGTTGGGAGAAATACAGCGAACAGGATTTGGACAGAATGAAGCCATGGGAGGAATTGCCATGGGAATAAGGGCAAACAATCATATTAATTATTTAAATCCTGCATCCTATACTTCTCAGGATACCATGTCCTTTATTTTCGACTTTGGAATAAAAGTTGGGAACATGTATTATAAAACCAATTCTACTAATTACCAGACAACAAATGCAAATCTTGATCACCTTGCAATTGGTTTTCCAATAGCTAAATGGTGGAAATCAAGTATTGGACTCGTACCTTTCAGTACCATGGGATATTATATTAAAGAAGGTAGTAGCATCTCCACTTCATATGGAAATGAAACTTCCTCAAAACTTGTGAATTACATCTATGATGGCAACGGAGGATTGAGCCAGTTTTATTTTGGTAATGCAGTTGAAATTGGGAAACATGTTTCTGTTGGCCTTAATGCATCATATTTATTTGGCCGGAAAGAATCTAAACGCAGTATTACTTTCCCTTATGACAATGCCACTCCTTCCTCTTCAATTGACGAGAACACTACCATTGG
>DASQZP010000388.1:0-2090 GCA_035638655.1 Bacteroidales bacterium | reverse complement strand
CGCATTTTGGGAGAAACAAGGTTGGAAAATCCAAACAGGTTCGTTTGCGTATGTTCGCTGTGGGCTTTAAACATAGGATGATAATTTTGAGTTCAATTCGTCCCTATCAGATCGCTTAACTATATCCATTGCAATAAGTTATTGTATTATTAATATACAAAAATATCATCTGAAATGGCAGAATTAGCCGGTAGAACTTTGATTTTTTTATACCCGCTTTAACAGACGGTTTGCGGGAAAATAACCTGTCAATTGATTATATTCCTTTTGGCAATTTTCATGAAGTACCCCTTTTTAGAGTGAACTCATAGATAGTTTTGAAGCATGGATTGAACTAATAAAACAAAAAAAAATCACTCTTGGTGAAGGATTAGATAAAGCAATTTTAGCTGATAAAGATCCCAAAACGATGAAATTTGATTTTTATCAACATGTTTCATCTTGGGAGTATGATTTAAACGTACCTGAATTTTTAGCTGAGGAATTTAGATCAATTTTTAATCATATTTTGGAGATTTATGATGATTCTTCGAAAAGACGGAAAAAATCATCCTTTCAAAAATACATGAACAATTAAACCTCATCATTATTTATCAAATTTCCTGTCCGATAATCAAACTTCATCTCCAGTTCCTCGTGGCCGAGATGTTCTTGGACTTGTTTTAAAAGTTTTTGGTGCTTCCAATTTGATGGTTTAAAGGCCCCTACTTTTTTTAAATGTTCTAATCGTTGACTTAATTTTTGATGCGAACAACAACTGCCACAATCTTCACAAATATACCATCCGTTAGGACATTTAGCAGAGACACGACTATCTATTATTCCATTACATTTCCAATTTAAGCAGTGAGTCAAGTATATTTTTTTACCATATTCCTGACATTCATGATTCATACATTGAAATGTATTTACACGATAGAAAGCAAAAGTTGATGATTTTGCTGGTCGTAGTATATAACCACATGAATTACACTTAAGCCGTTCAAGTAGTCTATTAGTTCGATTTAATAATGCAAGAAATTTAACATAATCTTCTTTATCAAAAGTTAAGTTTAGAATTTGAATAAAATCTTGTAGTGTATAATCTTCCCATAGAAAATGATGGTGTGGATCTTGAACCGGTGCAAAACATGATTTGTTACAACACCAATAAAACTCTCTATCTGACCACTCATCTTTTTTTAGAGATTTTCTACCTTCACAAAAAGTAATGCCATTTGGTATATCTTCTCTTTCTATTTTGAAGCCCTCATTATTTACCTTTAGCCATTTAAAATTATATTGATCCCCATCGATTTCTACCGTTTTTGATATCTTATCAAATGAAAACGACCGCTCACCAACCCTAATTAAATCATTCCATACTGGAAATTTTCCATCGTTAATTTTTACATACCAATAGTTATAAGATTTATTTTCTCTTTTTAATTTTGCTTGTCCCGGGCACTTTTCGAAAAAGTCATCTATTAGTTTTAGATTATTAACTTCTTCACCTATATATTTAGCAATTATGTTTGATAAATCACTTTCATTTAGATATTTCTGCTCTTGGTTCAATTTTATTAAAGCATTGATAACTATTAATATGTTAACATTTATATTTGTATAGTCATTTATTAGATTTTTCAAGTCATTTACATCAAAAGTTATCTCACCTTTAAGACGATACAAGAATAAACGACGTACTGCTTCTTTTTGTTTATCATGATCTAATGAGCTGAAGGTTGAAATCAATAAATTTAAATCAGAATTAGTTGTCAGACCTTTTAGCCATAATCTTAATTTTTGCTTATTGTTGAGCTTATCAAAAGCTGTATCAAATACAATTTTTCTCTCTGTATTACTCACATTTGAATCTTCTATTAACTCGATAATTTCATCAAAATTAACTTGATAAATATCTAATTGAGAGAGCATTATTTTAAATATTTCAATCAATTTTTCACCTTTGAAATACTTAATAAATTCACTAATTAATTTTCTACTAACCCCATAGTGTTCTGATAGGTGTGCCATTCTATTTAATAATAGATCTATATCATTTACGATAGAATTATTGAATAGATTTTTATAAGCTGATAACATTTTAT
>DASQZP010000387.1:0-2120 GCA_035638655.1 Bacteroidales bacterium | reverse complement strand
GTGCGCGCCTGGTGAAGCCGCATTTTTTTGGAGCTATTGGGTCGTCGATTGTCCGACAATCTTCTCAAAAACATCATGCAAAGTTGAATTACTTATATTTGCTAATCTGTCAATGGATGAAATGTCAAAACCCTTATTATTTATATTGTCAACCATAATAACCTAAAATAAGCTGATTTCTGTGGCGTTCAAGTCAAGTAAATGTCTATGTCTTTAGCAGATTTTATCATCTAATGTAACAAATATCGACTTACCTGAAATGTGAGAAAGCTGCATCCATAGTTCCAGAAGATCCTTGGTTCATTGCGGATTTGAATAACCAATCCACAATTTTTTATGCTGAATAAAGTTGAGCAGGAATAGCTCCAGATCTCGGGCAAACGGAACCTATTTTTATCCAGATTTCTAATTGATATCCCAGGTGGAAAAATTTAGAAGGCTATGCAAATAGGTTGGAGGTATCACTCCTTTCCTATAAGCACTTAAAACCACTATATCTTGTAGTATCCAAAAAATGAGAAAAACTCGACAGTGTTTGTTTCTACCTTCTGTGTTTTTTATCCTTCATGACAGATTTTACAAATTTTCCGAACTTTTTATCTTTTCGCTTTTTCTCTAAATATGACATTTCATAAAAAGCAGATTCTTTATTTAATTTCACAAAATTTTGATAACGTTCCTGCGAAATTAATCCGTCTTTTAACGCTGCCAATATTGAACAGCCTTGCTCTTGTGTATGGGAACAATCATTATAACGGCATAGATTTGATAACTCTGCTATGTCATCAAATGTACTATGAATACCGGTATCAACAGCAAAATTTCCGAGTTCTCGCATACCCGGTGTATCTATGATCATTGCCCCGTTTTTCAAATTTATTAATTCACGGCGAGTCGTTATATGTCTTCCTTTTCCGTCTTTTTCTCTAACGCTTTGGGTTTTAAGCCGCATTTCATCCAGAAGGTTATTTATTAAGGTAGTTTTACCAACCCCCGATGATCCAAGCAAACAATACGTTTTCCAGGGAACCAATAATTCTTTAACAAATTTCAGTCCCGTATTGTCTTCATTGCTAAAAGGCACTACTCGAATGTCAGGAATTAGGGCATGAATTTCAGCAACCATTTTAACTATCTCATTAACGGGCAGCAGATCACTTTTACTTAATAATACAACAGGTTGGATATCGCTCTCATTTATCATGACCAAATAGCGTTCTAATCGTCTGAGATTATAATTGGAGTCAAGTGATTGAATGATTAAACCAGTGTCGATATTAGTGGCTATTAATTGAAACTCGATCTTCTTACCGGATGTTTTCCGTTTTAGTACGGATTTTCTTGGAACAATCTCACTAATGATGGCAAAAGAATCTTTATCATAATATTGAGCAATCACCCAATCTCCTGTAGCTGGGTAATCTAACGGAGAATCAGCGCTGAACATGAGTTTACCAGTTAGTTCGGCCGATACATCACCCTTGCCGTTGTTGATGGAATAACTATCCTTATTGACAGTAGTAACTCTTGCAATTTGGTGATCAATTAATTTTGTAGGATCAATTCTATCAAGAAACCACGTATTGAAACCGAATTGTTCAATCTTCATTGGCACATTTTTCATAAATATTGTTCAATTTCATAAACTTTGGTGGATGCCACATGTTGTGGTTGGGCTCAATATTAAAAAATTGCACATAAATTGAGTTATGCAAAATCCCGAAAATACAGATTAGTTTACAGTATCTGCAATTTTAATGGGTCGAATATTTTGCATATATGTTGGAGACAGATCAGGTTTTGGCAACAACTTTGCCACCACAAGATATGGTATAGTGAGAATATTCGAAAAGGTTAAAATGTTTACTGCCAGTATTGTTGACTTTCACAGATGCTTCGAATGTCATGCTTAGGATAATTATTCTTAACCTACCAACTAAAATGGTGTCCTTGTTATCTAAAGCAGCCGTAAAATATCAATTGGTTTCATTTTCGAAGTTCGCCAACCTGTCACATAACCTATTGCACAACCGATATTCACCGATATTCCCGTAGCGGTTGACGCAAGAGGTAGAGACACAGAAACCGGAAATCTTAGAACTTCACTTGCCGCCTGGGCT
>DASQZP010000386.1:0-12660 GCA_035638655.1 Bacteroidales bacterium | reverse complement strand
AAAGTTCCAACCCAGGCTTTTGCCAATGGTACAAACGTCGAGATGCTTATCAGAAACAATAATGCACATATTCTGACTGTTGAACCGGAATATATTATTATCGAAAAGGCTGGTCATAAAGAGGAAACACAGGAATTGTTCAATCTGCTGGAACCATTTGGTGTCCTCCAGTTTGTACGTTCCGGCAGGGTGGCTATGACTAAACCCATGAAAAAGCTTACCTCTTATCTGAAAGAACTTGATGAGGCAAGTAAAATTGAATAACTTTACAAATCATTAAAAATAAATCAATTATTATGGCTAAACTTAATTTTGGTGGCGTAGAAGAAAATGTTGTAACACGCGACGAATTTCCTTTGTCCAAAGCCCAGGATGTTCTGAAAGATGAAACTGTAGCCGTTATCGGATATGGTGTTCAGGGTCCTGGTCAATCATTAAACCTGAAAGAGAATGGTGTAAATGTAATTGTTGGACAGCGTAAACCTTCAAAATCCTGGGATAAAGCGGTTGCTGATGGTTGGGTTCCCGGAAAAACACTTTTTGAGATTGAGGAAGCACTGGAGAAGGGTACCATAATTTGCTACCTGTTGTCGGATGCTGCACAAATAGCTCAATGGCCCATGGTTAAGAAAAATCTTACTCCTGGCAAAGCCTTGTATTTTTCTCATGGTTTTGGAGCAACTTATAAAGAACGCACCGGTATTGTTCCTCCATCTGATGTTGATGTAATCCTGGTGGCTCCCAAGGGTTCCGGTACCAGTCTGCGCCGGATGTTTCTTGAAGGCAAAGGACTTAATTCCAGTTATGCAATTCTACAGGATGCTACAGGTAATGCATGGAACAGAGTTGTTGCCCTTGGAATTGCCGTGGGGTCTGGTTATCTTTTCGAAACTACATTCCAGAAAGAAGTTTACAGTGACCTGACAGGTGAAAGAGGAACGCTTATGGGTGCTATCCAGGGTATATTCGAAGCTCAGTATACTACACTCCGTAAAAACGGTCATTCTCCCAGCGAAGCCTTTAATGAGACAGTGGAAGAGCTTACTCAGAGCCTTATGCCGCTTGTTGCTGAAAACGGAATGGACTGGATGTATGCCAACTGCTCTACTACAGCCCAAAGGGGCGCACTCGACTGGAAAGATAGATTCAGGGATGCTGTTTTGCCTGTTTTTGACAACCTGTATAAAGAGGTTGCTTCCGGCAATGAAGCGCAACGATCCATTGATACCAACAGTCAGCCGGATTATCGTGAAAAACTTGAGGAGGAACTTAAAGAACTCAGAGAATCCGAAATGTGGCAGGCTGGTTCACAGGTCAGAAGCCTGAGGCCTGAGAAAAATTAATCTGTTTAACTATTATTAAATCACTTCCCCAATCAGCAGGGGAAGTGTTTTTTTATTTATAAAACAGCTCGTGTGAAAAGATATTATCCTGATATCAAAGATATACAGAAAGCCAGTGTTAGCTTGCGAGGTGTGGTTTCTCATACCCCACTGATAAGAAACATGAATCTTTCCGAAACGTATCATGCTGACATTCTGCTAAAACGGGAAGATCTCCAAATGGTTCGTTCCTATAAGATCCGGGGGGCTTTCAATAAGATCAGCAGCTTGTCAAAAGAAACACTTAAAAATGGCGTGGTTTGTGCCAGTGCCGGAAATCATGCGCAGGGAGTTGCCTATTCATGCAGCAAACTCGGTATCAAAGGCGTGATTTTCATGCCTAATCCTACACCCAGTCAGAAGATCAAGCAGGTGAAGATGTTTGGAAAGGAATTTATTGATGTGGTACTCGTGGGAGATACTTTTGACGATGCATACAATGAAGCGGTAGCATACTGCGAGAAGAACCACAGTCAGTTCATTCATCCTTTTAATGACCCAAAAGTGATTGAGGGACAGGCAACCATTGCCCTGGAAATCCTTCAGGATACCAAAAAAACTATCGACTATCTTTTTATTCCCATCGGTGGGGGCGGATTGGCAGCCGGACTGGGGAGCATATTTAAACAATTGAGTCCTGATACTAAAATAATTGGTATTGAGCCTGAAGGAGCTCCCGCCATGAAAAAATCTCTTGAAAAAGGTGAAATTATTACGCTCGAAGAAATTGACAAATTTGTTGACGGAGCAGCCGTACAACGGGTAGGGGAGCTCACTTTTGAGATATGTAAAGAAGTTGTTGATAAAGTGATTACAGTGCCGGAAGGTAAGGTATGTACTACCATTTTACAGTTGTACAACCAGGATGCCATTGTTGTTGAGCCTGCCGGTGCCCTTTCAATTACCGCGCTGGACGAGTTTAAGGATGAGATTAAAGGTAAAAATGTGGTTTGTGTGCTGAGCGGAAGCAATAACGATATCACCCGTACAGAAGAGATCAAGGAAAGATCGTTGTTGTACGAAGGATTGAAACATTATTTTATTGTTCGCTTCCCCCAACGGGCAGGGGCTTTGAGAGAGTTTTTAGTAAATGTGCTTGGCCCTACTGATGATATTACCCATTTTGAATATTCAAAGAAAAACAGCCGTGAGAGGGGCCCCGCTGTCATAGGCATTGAATTACAGCGGAAAGAAGATTTTATTCCGTTATTGCGCCGTATGAAAGAGAGAAAATTTCAGTATGAATATCTGAATGAAAAACCCACCCTGTTTCAATACCTTATTTAGAGTCTACCAATAAAGTCAGGTGTCTGGATCAAAATGTTCGAGAACAAAGCCTGTCCCGTTCTAAACGGGAGCGTGTAAAAATTTTAATCCGCAGTATACTAATGTATATGAGGAATTGAAATTTTTGCAACAACGCAGTTATCGGACATTATGGACAGAGCTTTTTAATATAACCGGCATCAACGCAAATTATCGTTTTATGAAAGTTCATAACTCATGAATGATGTAAATTCAAATATTAAGGAATTCATCATGGCTGCTTAACTGGGTTGTATGGTAATAATTATTAAATTTGTGTTTTCATTCATGCAATAAAGATATTAGTGTTTAACAAAAACAACCAAAAAAGATGACTAAAGTATTGGATAAAGTAAAGCCGGGTGTAGTAACCGGTGACGATGTACAGGAAGTTTTTAAAATAGCAAGGGAAAATAAATTTGCCCTTCCGGCTGTAAATGTAGTGAGTACCAATTCATTGAATGGTGTGCTGGAAGCTGCCAAAGAAGTTAACTCACCGATAATGGTTCAGTTTTCCAATGGTGGTTCAGTTTTTTACGCAGGTAAATCGCTGCCCAATGACAAACAGCAGGCAGCCATAATTGGTGCTATATCCGGAGCCAAGCATGTACATCATGTTGCCGAACATTATGGTGTGCCTGTTATCCTTCATACCGACCATGCTGCAAAAAAATTACTTCCCTGGATTGATGGATTACTGGATGCCGGTGAAAAACATTTTAACCGCTATGGAAAACCTCTCTTTAGTTCACATATGCTCGATTTATCAGAAGAACCATTGAAAGAAAATATCGAGATTTGTAAGAAATATCTTGAACGGATGAGTAAAATCGGGATGACGCTCGAAATTGAACTTGGTGTAACCGGCGGTGAAGAAGATGGTGTTGATAATACCAGTATTGATAACTCTTTGCTTTACACACAACCAGAAGATGTAGCCTATGCTTACACTGAATTAAGCAAGATCAGTAGCAGGTTCACAATTGCCGCCTCTTTCGGTAATGTGCACGGGGTTTATAAACCGGGTAATGTAAAGCTTACACCTAAGATTCTGGATAATTCACAAAAATATATCGAAGAAAATCTGAAAACAGCTCCGAAACCTGTTAATTTTGTTTTTCATGGCGGATCGGGTTCAAACCGGGAGGAAATTCGCGAAGCAATTGGTTACGGTGTGATAAAAATGAATATTGATACCGATACACAATGGGCTTTCTGGGATGGTGTCAGAAAGTATTCAGCCGATAATTTTGACTACTTGCAGAGTCAGATTGGAAATCCTGAAGGAGAAGACAAACCAAATAAGAAAAAATATGATCCCCGTGTTTGGCTCAGAGCCGGCGAAAGATCATTGGTTGAAAGACTCAAGGTAGCTTTTGAAGACCTCAATTGTATCGACAGAAACTAATCAATTTAAAAATTCTTATAAAATATTAAAGTCTTTGGCAGAACTGTCAAAGACTTTTTTTTGTTTCAGTCAGAAGTATTTCCCGTTCATGATTTTTATTCAGGACAGCTTTATCCTGTTTTCGTATAATTAGTAAATTTATTTCATGAATGGTAAACAATTTAAAGATATTTTCTCTTTTACCCGCGGTGAACAAAACGGAATAGCAGTAATGTTTGTTCTGCTTATTGGGGGATTTGTAATAAACAGTCTTTTACCAGAAAATAATACTTATAATCCTGAAATTTCCAAAGAAGAATTTATTGCGGAAGTATCTGCCTTTGAATCATTCCTGACAAAAACCCGCCCTGCTGCGGAAAATTATTATGAGGTAGAAAAAAATGAGATCGCAAATACACCACAGATATTGTCTCAATTTGACCCGAATAATACAACTGAACAACAATGGTTTAATCTTGGTTTAAATAAAGGACAGGTAAGAAATATTAAAAATTACCTGGCAACGGGTGCCAGGTTCATTAATAAGGAGGATTTAAAGAAGATCTATTCAATTCCTGACAAATTATATGCGCAACTTGAACCTTATATTGTGATCGATGTAAAGGCGGATAATATCAGGATAAATAATGAATCCGGCACTGAAAAAGAGAGCGTACAATTACCTAATAAATTTTTTGAGTCCGTTGAACTTAATACTGCCACTGCAGAACAACTTGAAAGGCTACCCGGCATCGGAACTGTCTATGCAAATAGAATTATTCAATACAGGGAGTTGCTTGGCGGATATGTTTCAATAAAGCAATTGACTGAAGTTTATGGCATACCTCCTGAAACTATTACCCAAAATGCGGATAAGATTACTATCAACCCTGCCATGATCAGGAAGTTTAATGTGAATGATACTTCGTTATTACACCTGAAAGAACATCCTTATATCTCAGAATATCAGTACAAAGGAATTTTAAAATATCAAAACTTTTGCGATAAAATTGAGGATGTTTCACAACTTTTAAAAAATAAACTCCTCGATTCTCAAACTTTTTATAAAATACAGCCATACCTGTATTGCGAAAAACCTTCTTTTAATTCTTATGAAGATTCAACCAGTGGTAAATGAGCTCTGATTTTTCCCTATCACTTGGTTTTAACATATTTTAGCAGCAGACATTTCATGATCATAATTATTTTTCTTAAATTTATTAGTCATTTATAAAAATATTGAACAACTGGAATTCACTTTTTTAGAAATATATTTTGCTAATTGAATGACATTTTAATAAATTTGCGGCTCACTAAAAAAATATAAATATGATAGTAATACCTATTAAAGAAGGCGAACATATTGAAAGAGCGCTTAAAAAGTTTAAAAGAAAATTTGAAAAAACCGGGGTTATTAAAGAGCTCAGGGAAAGACAGGTATATACCAAACCTTCAGTAAAGGAAAGGCAGCAAAAACTACATGCCGTTTATGTCCAAAAAATGCAACAGGAAGAAGAATAGTCTGGTATATTCAATAATAAGATGTATTTTTTGACATAGGAGGCATTTGTTTTCCTAATTAGAGTTTGTCAATAAAGTCAAGTGTCTGGATCAAAATGTTTGAGAACAAAGCCTGTTCCGTTCTAAACGGGAGCATGCAATAATTTTAATCCGCAGTATACTAGTGTATATGAGGAGTTAGAATTTTTGCAATAACGCAGTTATAGGACATTATGGACAGACACTAATTAATTTTCAGGCCATGTATGGATTATAAAGAAGCTTTTCTGAGTTATCTTAAATTTGAAAAACGTTATTCGCAGCACACCGTTAAAGCTTACCGGAAGGATATAGAACAGTTTAAAGAATATTGCCTTAACAATAGGGCAGATATGTTTCCTCCGGATGATTATCGTGTTGTACGTGGTTGGATGGCGCATTTGAGTACAGGAAGGGTTTCTTCACGATCCATTAACAGAAAATTATCGACACTCAAATCATTTTATCGTTTTCTGTTGCAGAAGGGGCATGTCAGGTTTAATCCGATGGGGAAAGTTATCTCACCAAAAGTATCCAGAAAATTGCCTGTTTTTATTGAGCAGGAACAAATGGTATCTTTGCTGGAAGACTATGATTTTGGGGATGATTATGCCGGCCGGAGGAATCAGCTTATTATAGATCTTTTATATTGTACTGGAATCAGAGTTTCTGAACTGGTAAATTTAAAGGTGAAGGATGTAAATTTGTCATCTTCTGCTATCAGGGTTCTTGGTAAGCGCAATAAAGAACGCATCATCCCGCTTGTTAGGGAGGTAGCTTCATCTATAAAATCATACCTGGAAGAATTCCGCGATAAGATTAGTTCAGAAACTGATTGTCTTTTTTTTACTAACAGAGGGAAACCTGTTTACGCCCGGTTTGTTTACCGTATAGTGAGAGATTATGTTGGGCTGGTGAGTACGCTTGAGAAGCGAAGTCCGCATATTCTGAGGCATAGCTTTGCTACTCATATGCTGAATAACGGAGCCGACCTGAATGCCATAAAAGAGTTGCTCGGACATGCAAATTTATCGGCCACCCAGGTTTACACTCACAATAGTTTTGAAAAGCTAAAACAAATATATAAACAAGCCCATCCGAGGGCATAAAATATGGAGGGAATGAGAGATGAATATAAAGATTAATTCAGTTCATTTTGATGCAGACAAAAAGTTAATTGATTTTGTAAACAACAAAGTGAAAAAGCTTTTTCAATTCTATGAAGATATTGTCGGTGCAGAAATATTTCTTCGCCTTGAGAACACTCAGGAACTCGAAAACAAGATTGCTGAAATAAAATTGGAGATTCCGGGAAACGATCTTTTTGCAAAAAAACAAAGCAAATCGTTTGAAGAAGCAGTTGATAATGCGGTAGATGCGTTGAAAAGGCAAATACGTAAGCACAAGGATAAACTCAAAAGAGCATGATTGGTGGCAAAAAAATGAATAAATAATTTTGATATATAGATAAAATATTTATACATTTGCAAACCAATTTTGAAACGGAAATTACTTCCAAAGTTCTTAAATAGTGCCGATGTAGCTCAGTTGGCCAGAGCAGCTGATTTGTAATCAGCTGGTCGGGGGTTCGAATCCCTCCATCGGCTCTGTTAATATTTCTTGAAAAATCAGTTGGGGGGATACCAAAGCGGCCAACTGGGGCAGACTGTAAATCTGCTGGCGTATGCCTTCGTAGGTTCGAATCCTGCTCCCCCCACTATTAAGTGCGTAGCAAAGGTATGTATTGTTGTACATGCCTTTTTTGCGGAATTGCACACATGCGGGAGTAGCTCAGTTGGTAGAGCATAACCCTTCCAAGGTTAGGGTCGCGAGTTCGAGCCTCGTCTCCCGCTCTTTCCCGCCGATGTAGCTCAGGGGTAGAGCGCTTCCTTGGTAAGGAAGAGGTCATGGGTTCAATTCCCATCATTGGCTCAAAGTAGCTTATTCGATTGATACAGTGTAGCATAAAATGTTTTGTTTAATATAAATTACTTAAATCTCTAATACTTGAGTTATGGCTAAAGAAAAATTTGATAGGTCGAAACCTCACGTTAATATTGGAACAATTGGTCACGTTGACCACGGTAAAACCACCCTCACTGCAGCCATTACTATGGTGCTTGCAAAAAAGGGGCTTTGCGACATAAAAGACTTTGATTCAATTGATAACGCTCCTGAAGAAAAGGAAAGAGGGATCACCATTAACACTGCTCACGTTGAGTATCAAACAGAAAAGCGTCACTATGCTCACGTTGATTGTCCGGGTCACGCCGACTATGTTAAAAACATGGTAACTGGTGCTGCTCAGATGGATGGTGCCATCATTGTAGTTGCTGCTACTGATGGTCCTATGCCTCAGACCAGAGAGCACATCCTTCTTGCCCGCCAGGTAAACGTGCCAAGGATCGTCGTTTTCATGAACAAAGTTGACATGGTTGAAGACGAAGAAATGCTTGACCTCGTTGAAATGGAAATCAGAGAATTGCTGAGCTTCTACGAATTTGACGGGGACAATGCACCTGTAATCAGAGGTTCTGCACTCGGTGCGCTTAACGGAGAAGAAAAATGGGAAGAAAAAGTTATGGAACTGCTTGATGCAGTTGATGAATATATTCCAATTCCTCCCAGAGACGTTGAAAAACCATTCCTGATGCCCGTTGAGGACGTGTTCTCAATCACCGGTCGTGGTACTGTTGCTACTGGTAGAGTTGAAACAGGTGTGGTTCATACCAGTGAAGAAGTTAGTATCATCGGACTTGGTGCCGAAGCTAAGAAAACAGTTGTTACAGGTGTTGAAATGTTCCGTAAAATCCTTGATACCGGTGAAGCTGGTGACAATGTTGGTCTGTTGCTTCGTGGTGTTGACAAAAAGGAAATTAAAAGAGGAATGGTTATTGCCAAACCTGGATCTATTACACCTCATACCAGATTTAAAGCTGAGGTATATGTACTGAAGAAAGAAGAAGGTGGTCGTCACACTCCTTTTCATAATAAATATCGTCCGCAGTTCTATTTAAGAACGTTGGATGTAACTGGTGAAATTACTCTTCCGGAAGGAACTGAAATGGTAATGCCGGGTGATAATGTAACTATTACTGTTGACCTGATTTATCCTGTTGCTATCAACCAGGGTCTTCGTTTCGCAATCCGTGAAGGTGGACGTACGGTTGGAGCCGGTCAGGTAATTGAAATCGTTGAATAAATCTTTGAAAGATACATACAAAGTTCAGAATAGTTAACTGTTCTGGACTTTGTTTGCTCTTAATAAAGATATATACGGGTGTAGCTCATCCCGATGACTATCGGGAGGTAGAGCACCCAACACACGGGTGTAGCTCAGTTGGTAGAGCACTGGTCTCCAAAACCAGGTGTCGGGCGTTCGAGTCGCTCCTCCCGTGCAAAATATAAGTATTACATGCACCAGTTTAAAGGGTGCATTAAAAGTATAAGCCCGCATAGTTTTTTTGCAATTCTGTGCAGGCTTGCTAAGTAAGGAAACATTTAATTTGTGTTTCTTATTTTACAGAAAAACAGATAAATAAGATAAATCTGATGAAAATAAAACTCTATTTTCAGGAAGCTTATAAAGAGTTAGTTTACAAAGTGACCTGGCCTTCCTGGAAGGAATTACAAAACAGTACAATTGTCGTAATGGTAGCTTCTCTTATTATTGCCCTTATGATATTTATTATGGATATCAGCTTTGAAAATCTCATGACGCTGATATACAGTATGTTTTTTTAATATTTAATACTCCGGGAAATTATGAGTGAGCTCGAAAAAAAATGGTACGTTTTACGAGCAGTTGGTGGTAAAGAAAAGAAGGTTAAAGAGTATATTGAGAATGAAGTAGCTCGTCTTGACCTGCAAGACTATATTTCTCAGGTGCTCATTCCAACTGAGAAAGTATATCAGATAAGAAACGGTAAAAAAATCAGTAAAGAGAGAAACTTTTTTCCCGGTTATATTCTGATTGAGGCTGCTCTTGTTGGTGAAATTCCGCATATGCTGAAAAATATTACCAATGTGATTGGTTTCCTCGGGGAGAATGAAGATAAGCCGATTCCTTTACGTATGTCGGAAGTAAATCGAATTCTTGGTAAAGTTGATGAACTGGCTGCGAGTGATGAAGAAATTAATGTTCCCTTCTTTGTTGGAGAATCTGTTAAAGTAATTGACGGACCTTTTAATAGTTTTACCGGTGTTATCGAAGAAGTGAATGAAGAAAAGAAAAAACTCAAGGTAATGGTGAAGATTTTCGGGAGGAAAACACCACTGGAATTGAGTTTTATGCAGGTAGAAAAAGAATAAAAAACTTAATTGTTTATAATTTGTTGATTATATAACCATATAAATGCTTCCTGTATAATCAGCAACCCTTATAAAGTGAATCTTAATTATAGAAACTGTTAAATTATGGCAAAAGAAGTTGCTGGATTAATTAAATTGCAGATTAAAGGCGGGGCAGCTAATCCATCACCTCCTGTTGGACCTGCATTAGGTGCAAAAGGGGTGAACATTATGGAGTTTTGCAAACAATTTAATGCACGTACTCAGGAACAGGCAGGCAAAGTGCTTCCAGTTGTGATAACTGTCTATTCTGATAAGTCATTTGATTTTATTGTAAAGACTCCTCCGGTTGCAGTTCAGTTGCTGGAGATTACGAAGCTCAAATCAGGTTCTGCAGAATCCAACCGTAAAAAGGTTGCATCTGTAAGCTGGGATCAGGTGAAAACCATCGCCCAGGATAAAATGCCGGATCTGAATGCTTTTACTGTTGAATCAGCGATGAAAATGGTTGCCGGTACAGCCCGTAGTATGGGTATTACTGTTAAAGGCGCCTTTCCTGCTAATGATTAATCTAAATAGGTAAAACGAAAAATGGCGAAACTTACGAAAAACAGAAAAGTATCACTGGAGAAAGTAGAAGCCGGGAAACTTTATAAGCTTGGCGAAGCTGCAAATATTCTGAAAGATATTTCCAATACTAAATTTGATGCCTCTGTCGATATTGATGTACGCCTTGGTGTAGATCCGCGGAAAGCAAATCAAATGGTTAGGGGAGTTGTTACTTTACCTAATGGTACAGGTAAAGAAATCAGGGTGTTGGTTCTCTGTTCTCCTGATAAGGAGGAAGAAGCTAAAGCAGCCGGCGCTGATTATGTTGGATTGGACGAATATGTGGAGAAGATTAAGGGCGGATGGACTGATGTTGATGTTATTATCACCATGCCATCTGTTATGGCTAAGGTTGGCCAGTTAGGTCGAATTCTTGGTCCTCGCGGATTAATGCCCAATCCTAAAAGCGGAACGGTTACTATGGATGTTGGTGAAGCCGTAAAGCAGGTTAAACAGGGTAAAATTGACTTTAAAGTTGATAAATATGGTATCGTGCATACTTCTATTGGAAAGGTTTCTTTTGAACCTCAGAAAATTGTTGAGAATGCCAGAGAATTTATCAATACTATCGTTAAACTTAAACCCTCTGCTGCAAAGGGCACATATATCAAAAGTATCTATATTTCCAGTACTATGAGCCCGGGTCTCAGAATTGATACCAAAGTGTTTGACGAGTAATTAAAATCCCTTTTGAAGTTATGAAACAACGCGAAGACAAACATGCAATAGTAGAAGAGCTGACCCAACATATCAATGGATCAAATCATTTTTATCTGGCTGATATCTCTGAGTTAAACGCTGAAGATACCAGTAATTTAAGAAGAAAATGTTTTGAGAAAGAGGTTAAGCTTATGGTGGTAAAAAATACACTTTTGAAAAAAGCATTGGAACAATCAGAAGGTGAGTTTGATGATTTGTACAGCATTTTGAAGAATTCAACCTCAATCATGTTTTCTGATACAGGAAATATTCCTGCGAAACTCATTAAGGAGTTTAGGAAGAAACATGATAAACCTGTGCTCAAAGGTGCATTTGTTGAAGAATCCATTTACATTGGTGATGAGCAGTTAGAGAATCTGGCCAGTCTTAAATCTAAAGAAGAACTTATTGGCGATATTATTCTGTTGCTACAGTCACCAGCAATAAATGTTATTTCTTCTCTCAAGTCAGGTGGTAATACCCTGGCTGGTGTTATTAAAACATTATCAGAAAAAGAGTAAAAATTATTTAGTACTAAATTAATATTTAAAAACGAAGGAAAATGGCAGATTTAAAAGCGTTTGCAGAACAGTTGGTTAATTTAACTGTTAAAGAAGTAAATGAATTAGCTGAAATTCTTAAAGAAGAATATGGAATTGAGCCTGCTGCTGCTCCTGTTGTAGCTGCTGGCCCTGCTGGTGGTGAAGCTGCCAGCGCTCAGGAAAAAACTGAATTCGATGTAATTCTTAAAGCACCAGGTGGTGCGAAATTACAGATTGTAAAGCTTGTTAAAGAATTAACCGGGCTCGGACTTAAAGAGGCTAAAGCATTAGTTGATTCTGCACCTGCTCCTGTTAAGGAAGGTACTTCAAAAGAAGAAGCTGAATCATTAAAAGCACAATTAGAAGAAGCTGGAGCAGAGGTTGAACTTAAATAGGCTGGCCTGCATAATATAAGGTTTTTAGGTTTAGGGTCCGGTACTCCGGTACTCTAAGCCTTTTTGTTGTTATTCCTAAAGTTCAATTAATCTTAGAAAATTAAATGGCTTCAAATAATTTAAATCAGAGGATCAGTTTCGCTTCCACACGAAATCAGCTCGATTATCCGGATTTTTTGGAAATACAGCTTAAATCATTTGCTGATTTTTTCCAGTTGGAAACGACTCCTGAAAATAGAAAAAACGAAGGATTATACAAAGTCTTTAGTGAAAATTTTCCTATCTCCGATACCAGGAACAATTTTGTTCTCGAATTTATAGATTACTTTATCGATCCGCCCCGATACTCCATTGATGAGTGTGTTGAAAGAGGTTTGACCTACAGCATTCCTCTGAAGGCCAAACTTAAATTATACTGTACCGATCCGGAACATGAAGATTTCGATACTGTAATTCAGGATGTGTATCTGGGTACGGTCCCTTACATGACCGAAAGAGGTACTTTTGTAGTT
>DASQZP010000385.1:0-7331 GCA_035638655.1 Bacteroidales bacterium | reverse complement strand
TGAAGAATTTCATTTTCTCTGATAAATTGAAAGATTTTCTCATTTTTTGATAAACTGATTATTTAATAATTTTTTGTGTAAAAGTATTTTTGTTGTGTACCACTTTCACATGATATATGCCTTTGGGAAAATCTCCCATCGGGATATGCAGCAAAGTGCCTGTATATTTTTTCTTATACATCATCATTCCCTCTGTATTGTATAAATATACCATACAGGATGCCCAGCCGGCAGGAAGCTGAATATTGAGCCGGTCTGATACCGGATTTGGATAAACCATTATCTTTTCTTTATCGGGCTCAGCTATTCGGGTGGCCAGTGCTACTTTAATCGTTCCCGAGGTACTCAATTCAGTGGTGTCCCATTGCAAACCATCTGCAGGAACTGTAGGAAGAATGCTTTGAAATGCACCGGAATAATTTACTGCATCAAATAGTTTGATGCTGTCTCCTTCTTTGTATGATTCATTTAATCGCATTAAGTACAACATACCACCGTAATTTAATGTACCGTCACCCTTGATCAGATCATTAGAACCAGTTGTCACATCAATATCCATGTAGGTTACCGAACCCGGTTCCAGGTACAAGTCAGCACCAAAGGTAAGGGTGCCTGTGGTACCATCACCGGGAGAGATACCAGCGCCTGAATTTATTGAAGTTATTCCGGCAACGCGCCCGTTACCGGCAAGCAAGGCTTTGTTATTGACAGTCAGGGGACCGGTGATGTATGCCTTTGCCCCCATCATCAGGGTGCCTCCGTTTACAATTGTCGCATGAGTATAAAAACAGGTATCTGTAAGAGTGAGTTTGCCATTGCCTGATTTGGTCAGGGAATTGCCTTCGATCTTTCCTTTGAATATTCCGTCCTGATTGGATTCTCCGACATACCAGTTCTCCCCTTTCAACCGCGAATTGGTCCCGCCGCTGAGGCTACCGATATGCACTTCCTGAGCTACATTATCCCCACTGGTTGTACCTCCGCTAAAATACATGGTCATTCCTGAAGCAAGATTGAAATTAACCTTGTTGTACCCCTTGGTGCTTGCCAGCCTCATGGGCGCCACTCCGCTGAAATTAATGGTTCCGGAGAACGCTGACCAGTCGCCTCTGAAGATCGTCCTGTCAATGGATCCCGGAAGTACAAGGTTCAAAGTACCTGAGCCTGTGAGCGCACCTCCGTAGTTACACCGCTGATCGGCCAGCAAGGTACCGGCCTGATTTTCCGGAACTTTCAGGGGAACATTAAAATCAGTATAGGAACGGGTATTCCCCATGCTAAGTGTGCCGCCTTCAAAAATGACTACACCATTTCCCAGTGCCTCTACATTCAATCCGTTACCGGGATCATTTAATTGAATGGCCCCCTCTTTGATCACTGTTCCCCCGGTAAATGTATTGTTGTTCTCCAGTAAATGAAGCGTTCCCATTCCGGTTTTTACCAGTTTGCCACTTCCTGTCACAATGCCTTTAAAAGCCATTGTTACGGCATTATTAAGCACCTGAACAGTATCAGCCTGTCCACCCAGGGTCAGACCCTTATTAGTCCGGCAGGAAGATGAACCAGTAAAGACCAGCTTTGCATTGTTCAAGGTAAAGGCAGAAGGATCTACTGATGTGTTGGCTCCTATCGAACTGTTTTCTCCCGCATCTGCCAGACAGTTAACCTCAAGCGTCCCCTCGTTAACGGCAGTAACACCTCTAAAACTGTTAGAAGTGAACATTGACAGGGTGCCGCTGCCGTTTTTGAGCAAGGGGCCGGAGCCGGAAATATTACCTGATCCTGTAAAAACATAATCCGCCTGTGCACTCACAACCATATTGCTTACCGGCAAAACATCAGTCACTTTAATTATTGAATTCTCGACACCTGATTCCTCAAAAACAACTGAGTCTCCGGCCACAAAAGTAACCTGCGCATCATTTAGTAACCAGGCTGGAGTAGTTTGCAGGTCCCAGGTATCTGAAGTTCCGTTCCATGTTACTGAAGATGCCGGACGGGCTGCTACAATCTTCAAAGAAAGAATGCTGTCATTGTTGATAAGGGTGTATTTTCGGCCGGTTAACCCGGATACTCCGATTTTGCTCAGGTCACCGTTGAATGATCCGGTGTACTGTATGAGCGGATAAGATCCGGGAAGAATTTCATCATCTGTTTTGCGAATAGCGATCGTCATTGTATCAATAATGCTAAGATTACCATTAACCATTATCCTGTCAGAAGGTTTAAGCATTCCCGTTGAATCATTGGTTATGTCATAAAAAGCTTTACATCCAGTTGGAAGAGCTAAATCTGTTGAAAAAATCAGAATACCTGTCGAATCCTCTTTTCCTGGTGAAACTTCAGCCCCCTGCATCAGCTTTACAGAACCGGCGATGGTCCCGTTTCCACCCAGTTTTGCTCCGTGAAAGACAATAACCGGGCTTTGTGTCAATTCACTGTTGACAAAAAGAGCACCTTCTTCCAGACGGGTAGTATCAGTATAGTTCATTGGAGTATTAAAGGTGAGAGATCCCTTACCGGATTTCAGGATCCCTGCTGATCCGGAAAGGGTACCTGTCCCGTTGAATGAATAATTTATCGGGGTAATCACTTTTACAGAAGAGGGTTCCAGCGTACCATTAAGCTCAACAATCGTATCCGGATAACCCGAGAGATCAAACATCACGTCTTCTCCCTGTGTAAATTGTCCTTGTGTTTCATTCACCAACCAGTTGGCAGTGGTAACATTCCAAACATTGTTCGATGTATTTCCTTTCCAGACACACATGGCTGTTTGCACAGGAGGCGTGGGAGGAGTATTCATGCCGGCTCCCAGGTAATAATCCACCATGTGTGACTGCAGATATCCCTTCACAGTCATGCAGTTTCGGTATTCCGGATTCTGAGCCAGTGTATATAACCTGTGATTGGTTGGATCCGGTGTAGTAAAAATAATCAGTTTGGAATAATCACTGCTGGTATAAATCATTTCTTCACGCCAGTCGCCCATGATATCTCCATAAAACAATGGAGCTGACCGGTCGCTGCCGGTTGCTGTCTCATAATGCCAGGTGGATAACAACCGGGAAACTACAGCTGATTTATAATCCCATTTTTCCAGTTTCCCGTCATTGAGGTTCTCGCTCAGCACATCACCATCCCACCAGATTCTGAAATTAGGATAAGGAGTGGTACCAGCGATTTTTACATTAGATGGTCCGTTATACAGGCCGCTGAAAGACCATACTTCATATCCCGGATAACGCGGATCGATGTCCCCGGTTTCACCACGGCCAACATCATAAATATCTATTCCGGAATGTTTCCAGAGCACTTCACCTGTCCCCGCATCATAATAATATTCAATGAGGCCGTCTTCCTGGTCCTGCTGTATGCCATAGCCCTGTAAACCCGGACGATCCGGATCAAGTTTCCCGGCAAACCATCGATCGCCATGAACAATACCCTGATTTCCCAGGTCATAGATGAGTGAACCATCTTCCCCATTCACCATGAATGCAATTTCGCCCACATCGTCTTTGCCATCTCCATTACAATCAAAGATACGCATCTGGTGACCATCGGCTCCATGTTTTGAATAGCTGGCACCAAACAAAAGATTTGTAGACCATTTTAGAGTGAGAGCAGTACCATCATAATCCCAGGCGCACATCAGCCGGTTAAATGACCCGTCGGAATTTCTGTTTTTAAAAAAACCAACTAAACTCGGTTTTTGTCCGTTCAGATATCCTATTCCCAGGCTACACCCAAGTGGCCCCACATTGATGTAATTGTTAGGTATCTCAGTACGGGTACGTTCCGAACCGGTCATCCCGTCAATGACTGAGATAAACTGCACATTGGTATTATTGAAGGTGAGTTTTTGTCCGTCTCCAAAGGTTACACCGCTGGCGGTTTTAAGAAGCACCTCTGCTTTACCATCGCCATCCATATCGTAAACGGTTATCCCGTCCCAGTTTCCTACATCAATTACGGTTGGACCAGGAAAAATGCCGTCTAATTTCAAACCGGTACCCAGGTCTATTGACCATAGAAAGGTCCCATCCCTTTTATAAGCTTCAATTTTCTCATTTGAAGTGGCAACATCAATCCTGTCTACCACGAAGTCATACTCCCCATCACCGTCCAGGTCGCCGACAGAAACAAGATGGATACTGCTGCCGCTTTTCAGCGGAACCACCACACAAGGTTCAATGGAATGATTTGCCGGTAAAGTAAATGCAGCACTGGCGTCCTGTTCGGTTCCACCAACTACCGGCTTAACGAAATAGGCATTATCGACGGAATTATTCATGGAATTATCTGTAAAATTCGTACCGCCGTTAAGCACACTTGTGTTTAGTTTCTCCGCAGCTCCACCGCCTGCCGAACGATATATGTTGAAACCGATATACTGAGATTCTGTTGCCAGCAAACGCCAACTGATAAAAGTACTGCTTGTACCCGTGCGAACGGCTACTACGCCTCTCCCCAGTTTTTCCATCCTGCGTTGCGCCTGTGCGGGATTTATCATCAGAATTACCATCGCAAAAAGACTAATCCGGAGTAATAATTTCTTTTTCATAAACAGTTTAGTTAAAAAGTATTTACTGCAATAATAATACAGAATACTTTATACGACTTATCATAATTTGACAATACCTGTCATAATTTGCCAGAAGGGATGAATTGGTTGAGGATTCGATAGAGATTCAATTTAGATGGTTCAAGTGTCTCACCTGGACCCCTAATTTTTCAGTTATTTGTTCAGTTATTTGTTTCATTGTTCATGCTTCAGGAGCTTCAATTACACCACACGAGAGGACTCGTGCGGTAGCAGCAGGTGTGTCATGAGACGCCATGAATGGCAGTCTCTACTGGCAACTTTATATTTTTCATTGTTCAACGTCTCTCGTCTTCCGAGCTTCTCCTTAATGCCTAAACTCACAACTCATTTCTCATCTCTCAATTTCCATTTCTCTTTCTTTTCTGATACTGTGTAGGACTCATCCTGAAGTGTCTGCTGAATGTGCGGGAAAAGTTGGATGGTTCAGAGAAGCCTGTCCTGTATGCGATTTCTGAAATATTGAGGGATGAATCAAGTAATAGTTTGGCAGCATGATCCATTCGAACACGGGTAATAAACTCATGTACCGTACTTCCACTAACAGCTTTCAGTTTCCTGTAAAGCTGTCGTTGGCTGATCTGAAGGATATCCGCCAGTTGTTCCGGACCAAAATTATCCGAATCGATATGTGTATGAATAATTTTAACAATCTTCTTCAGAAAAACATTCTCAATTTGTGGAGATTCAGTTTCAAGTGCTTCAATCCGTATTATCCGGGCCAGTTTCTGCTGCAATAACATCCTGTTTTCGATCATACTTTCGATCTGCGCTTTCAATACTTCCACACTAAAGGGTTTGGTTATATATACATCGGCTCCGGTTTGCAACCCCTCTATCTGACTTTCTTCGGCTGTTTTTGCAGTTAATAAAATTATTGGAATATGACTGGTTTTTTCATCCTTTTTGAGGGATTTGCACAATTGTGTGCCATCCATCCCGGGCATCATCACATCAGAGACCACGAGATCGGGCACCATTTCGATAGCGCTAATGAGTCCTTTTTCTCCATTATATTCCTGCAGCAGCATATATTCAGGACTTAATTCGGTGGCCAGATATTCCTGCAAATCCTCATTGTCCTCAACAATTAGAATTGTTGGTTTAGAAGTCTTTAAATAACTGTTCCCTTCAGATTCAATCAATACATTTTTATATATAGCATCCCGGGTATTATTTATTTCAGCATCCGAAATTGCATGACTTCTAGTAAAAGGCAGTTTTAAAATGATCTTTGTGCCTTTACCTGGAATACTTTCTGCAGTGATTTGACCATCCATTATATTTACCAGGTAATGGGTCAGAGCCATTCCCATACCCGAAGAATTGCCGTAAAATGGTTTGGAACCTTCATTGTTAAAAGGTTCAAATATTTTATTTAATGAATCAGGACTGATTCCAATACCTGTATCTTTAACTATGACAATCAATTCAGCAGCTCCATTACTGCATTGTTCACTTATATTAACTGACACCTCCCCCCCGTCAGGTGTATATTTAAATGCATTTGATATAAGGTTCATCATAACCTGCTTCAGCTTTTCCTGATCAAAATAACCACTTACCCGGGATATTTCCGCTTGTATACTAAGTTGGATATTCCGCTGTTTTGCATGCAAACTAAAAGATTCAGCAGCTTTCCTTATGATCTTTAATGCATTACAAACTGAGTAGTTTACAGTAAGTTTTCCTGCCTCGGCCTTGCGAAAATCCAGTAATTGATTGATAAGTTCAGTAAGTTGTCTGACATTTTTGTTAATCACCTTTATATACTGCTTCTGCTTATTTTCCGGCATTTTCTTTTCCTCAAGCTGCTTCAGCGGATCAGCTATCAGAGTAAGCGGCGTGCGAAGTTCATGAGATACATTGGTGAAAAATTCAAGTTTATCCCTGTTCAATTCTTCCTGTTTATCCATTTTTAAGCGTTCAAGTTGAACCTGACTTTTCAACCTTTCCCTGGAAAGAATTTCCCGGTAGATCAGCAAAAGAATTAACAGTATAAAAACTACATATCCTGATAATGCCCAGAAAGAAGCATACCAGGGAGCGTGTACATGAATAATCAAATCTTTTTCAAGAGAAAAAAGGGCATCCGGGGATATGGCTTTTGCCCTGTAAATGTAGTTGCCTGGAGGAATCCGGTTATAAGTTATAAGGTTCCGGGTTGTTTTTGTCCAATTATCATCATAACCTTCAAGTTTATACATAAACATATTATCACCTGGTGTCTCATAATGCATTGCTGCCATCTCAACAGAAAAATTTCTGTTTACATATTTTAAGTCAATGGATTTTGTCCGCGATAACAACTTTTGAAGTACCACCTGTCCTCTTATTGTATCTCCCGGAATTACAGGCTTCCCTGAAACATATAGAGATTTTAGTGCCAGTTCGGGAGCAAACGGATTTGTTTTGATCTTTTCCGGATTAAAGGAAACATATCCGGTTCGTGCACCAAAATATATGGAATTAGTAGATGAATCCTTATATCTTGCACCATCCAAAAAAATCCAGTTTCCATTCTTATCTCTGATGTTGTATGTTGAAACTTCCCTTTCAGGCATATGTAGCTTTGAGATCCCCTTTTTATGAGAAATCCAGATATTTCCCTTACCATCTCCTGTCACAGCGGAAATATATGGAGTTGGAAGGTTATCTCCAAAAGAAATATGCTGTACTGTTAATGTATCTTTTTCAATGCAATCAAGTCCTTCAGAAGTACCAA
>DASQZP010000384.1:0-2485 GCA_035638655.1 Bacteroidales bacterium | reverse complement strand
GGGCTTTTAATCCGGAAACCTGCAGAGATGGATGAAATTTAAACTGCCGGTACACATACCATACAATTAAAGGTATCAGTATAAAAAGCAGATATAACAGATCCGGATTGGCAAAAGTTATATTATTCATTTTTATTTCTCATTTTATCAGATTCATTCCCTTCATCCTGTTGTTTATCATTTTTATCTGCTGCCGGTGGCTGGGGCTTTGTTTTTTCCACAAATGCAATTCCCCGTTTTATATTCTCTTCATTTTCCTTAGGAAGAGGAGATGCTTTGGCAAATTTTACCAGGTCAGCTTCCTGTAGTAACTCGCGTAATTGAGAAATAATATCATCAGGTAGTAAACCCGTTGAAAGGAAAGAATCAAGAATTTCATCTGAAGTCCGTTCAAGTGCATTAATTGAAAACCGCCCTTCAATATAATACCTGATGATGGTGGTTAATTTGATATAATATTCTTTAACCTTACCGTTTTGCCATAGCTTTTCTGCTGCCAGGTTTTCAAGTTCCCGCAAGGCAATAACATGAGCAGGTTCTGCTGGTTTCCGTCTCGCCATGATTGGCTCTTTTTTCTTCCGCTGCCGGATAACCCTGATGATAAACCAGATGACAAGAGCCAGAATAACTGCTCCGAGGATATACGGCCACAACTCGGCAAGTGTCAACGGAGCAGCTAATGGAGCCTTAACATCTTTTATAACCTTTGTGGTATCCACCGGCATTGTATGTACCATTAACTCTACCGGTGAAGTATAAGCTGTATCTGTATTCCCGTTTATACTAACCGTAAACGGAAGTGCCGGTATTGTATGCCTGCCACTGTCAAATGAGGTTATCAGATATTGCTGATGCAGCAAGAAGGATCCATCTGCCTGCCTGGTAGTATCCATTGGTGTACCCGAAAGAACTTCAACATGCTGTGTAAGCGTATCAGCCAGCACCGGGAATCCTACCTGTGTCCCGGGAGATTGTTTTGCAAGTAAATTCAGGTGTATCTGATCGCCAATCAGCATCTGCGTGGTATCAAGTCTGGCATCCAGTGTAACTGACTGTGCAGCCAGTCTGAATGGTAGTACCACAAGCAAGACAACTGCAAAAAATGCAATTTTTCCGCGAGCCGATTTCTTTTTATGTAAATTTATAAATGGTATCATATCAATTCAATATCGTACTTATCTTTTCTTAAACAGGTTTAACAGCGGATTTACATAATCCTCATCTGTGGCAAGGGCTGCATTGTCAACACCCGCCCTGGAAAAAGCATCTTTCAGCAACAGACTGAAATTATTCCACCACATTGTATAAGTTTCCCTTACATTTTTACTGGAAGTATTTACCCACATGTTCTTTCCTGTCTCAGCATCTCTGAGTTTTATAAGTCCAACGGAGGGCAAAGATGTTTCCCTTTTGTCAAAGATCCTGAGTGCAATCAGGTCATGTTTACGGGCTGCAATTCTCAATGCATCATTGAATCTGAGGGAAAGGGGTTGCTGATTTGCATTCTCATCAAAATCCATAAAGTCTGAGATTAAAAATGCAGTGCTTCTTTTTTTGATCGCATTTGTTAAAAACCGAAGGGCCCCGGATACATCTGTGCTGGTATTTTCAGGTTCAAATTCAATCAGTTCCCTGATAATCCTGAGAATATGCTGCCTTCCTTTCTTAGGTGGAATATATTTTTCAATCTTATCGGAAAATAATACTGCCCCGATTTTATCATTATTCTGAATAGCAGAAAATGAAAGAACGGCTGAAAGCTCGGTAATCAAATTTCGCTTTAGTTGCTGTCTGGAACCAAATTCCCTTGATCCGCTGATATCTACCAGTAACATAACTGTCAGTTCCCGTTCTTCTTCAAAAATCTTAATATAGGGATGATTAAAGCGGGCAGTTACGTTCCAGTCGATATTACGTATATCATCACCATATTGATATTCCCTTACTTCACTGAATGCCATACCCCGGCCCTTAAAAGCACTGTGATATTCCCCGGCAAACACCTGGCGGGAGAGTCCCCGTGTCTTTATCTCAATTTTTCTGACTTTCTTAAGCAGTTCGGAAGTTTCTGTATTTTCAGCCATTTTATTCCTTTTTTGTTGAAACAGTATAGAACCAATCGCCCTTATTTAAAGAGATGCGATAATGATTACCATTTTCTGAGGATGACCAGGTACTGTCATTCACTAATTGGAATGACTTATTGAGTTCATCAAGTGAGCCATCCAGGTAACTATAATCACACATCAAACGGATGGAAGTACAAAGATCTTTTTCTGAAAGAAAGAAGAGCAATGTTTGCTCGCCGTATCGGTCAACATATTTCAAATAATTGAAAGACCGGTTTACGAACGTGTCATCCCGGACAAAATCACGATGTTCTTTCTTCATTGCCATAATGATATCATTTTTATGCATTCCAATAAAATCCGGAGCATCACCAACAAATCCGGTCTGCAAGATTAACATCGATAGTATGAACAAA
>DASQZP010000383.1:0-3455 GCA_035638655.1 Bacteroidales bacterium | reverse complement strand
TTGATGCCATAATCCCTTCATCAGTGAACAACAATGTAATGCTTGAAGCAAATCCGCCTTCGGGTGCCTCCCGCCTTGCCTTAACTGATACTGCCGGAACAGTTTATTATATTTATTTTTCCGGCAAAGTGGAGAAAAAGGAGATCGGCCGGTTTTCTGCGGATCACTTTTTTGATTACCAGGATGTGGATGCTGACGGAAAAAAAGACTTCATCTTCCTGGATAAAAATAAATTACAGGTGATCGACCAGCAGAATAAAACATTGTTCTCTCATAAATTTGAAGATGAAATCAACCTTCCACCCGTCTATTACCAGTTTAGTGCAACCGACCGTAAAATAGGCGTTGTAGCAAAAAAAGCGGGTAAGATATACCTCTTTAACAACGATGGAAGCATTTATGACGGCTTCCCGTTACGTGGTCAAACACTGTTTACAATCGGCGAGTTTAGCAAACCGTTGAACAAGTTCAATTTGATAGTAGGAAGCGAGGATAACTTTTTATACAATTATTCCGTACAATGAGAAAATTTTAGTCTGCCCTTATTAACTCTGTCATTATGAAGTTCTGGGGCAAACCGGGATCAGGTGATCGTTTGTGCATATGAAAGGCTGACACTGCAGATTTAACCCGAAAGGATCCCGGGATTACGGAATAAGAAACAAGTGAAAAAATCCTCGCTGAAGATGAAGTATATAAACACACAAAATGCAGGTATAACAGGGCTGTTTGTTATTATCCTCTCTGTTGTTTCCTGTACCAAAGGAACATATGATTTCGATAAATTATCAACCCGTGTTGAGCTGAACCACAAGATAGCAGCACCCCTGGCAAAGGGAGATCTTACTATCCGGGATGTTGTTACCCCAAATGATACTGTAGTTTTTTACGGACCTCAGGAAGACTCAATCAAACTGGTCTACCATTCTGATTCGGTATTTAACTATGGTTCCGAAGAAGTTTTTACCATCCCCGACCAGAAAATTGAGAACTATAAAATCTATGCTGATTATCCGGTACCTGCGGCACTTCTTCCGGATACAGTAAATAACCTGGATACAGTCCAGTTTTACCAGTTTTCCTTTAATGATGGAGAAAGGCTTGACAGTCTGGTCTGTAATACTGGCAGTATTGAAGTAAATGTAACCTCCAGCTTCAAACATGATGGGTATCTTGTCATTTATGCCCCGGGGATTTTAGCCGGAGGAACAATGTTAAGGGATACAGTTCAGCTTGAACCCAGCGGCGGTAACTATACCGGATCTGCCAACATTGATCTTTCACACAAAACGCTGGTTTTCGAGGATACGGTCAGAAATTCAAGCAAACTCCTGCTTGTCTTTAATATTGTATTGTATAAAACACCAAGGTATGGAATTGATGCAGGGGACCATGCCAGCATTGATTTTGGAATTACCAACATCGATTTTACTGAAGCGTATGGTTATCTGGGACAAAAAGAAATTGAGATTGATACTGACAGTCTCGATCTGAATATGGATGAACTGGATTTTCTCAGCGGTACCTTTGCCTTCACCAATCCTAGAGTATTATTGCACTATCAAAACTCCTTTGGACTTGACGCCGAAGCACAGCTTCACCTGGAAGGTACGTTTGACAGCCGGTCTGTACCACCATCGGATGCTGCGCTTGATGTCTCAGGTCCCACCCTGCCCAACAGGGATACAGCAGCGACATTAATACTGGATAAAAATAACATCAACAACCTTACTGATTTGTTGGCCTTCCCGTTCCCCAAAAGCATTGCTTTCTCGGGAAAAGTAATAACTAACCCAAAAGGAGACAGCACAATAAGCAATTTCATTACTAAAGACAGCCGTCTGTATGGTGACGCGGATATTGAGATCCCTCTGCAGTTCAGGGCCGACCTTACAATCACAGATACAATGAAAATTGATATTGATAATAAAGATGAGATCGATTATGTTGATTATGCAGACCTGTATATGAATGTAACCAACGGTTTCCCGGTTTCTGTTCAGGCTTCCCTGACCATGTACGATAGTGTTTCCGGAATAAATCTGCGGACCATCGATCTTGGATTGATCAAGGCAGCACAGGTTGATGATAATGGAATAGTAATCCCGGATATGGTTGAGCCTTCTGAAATAAAGATCTCCCTCAACCAGGAGGCGATGGACGATTTTTTCAAGAAAGCCAATAAAGTTATCATTACAGGCACACTGCAAACGACACAGAAAAACGGCATATCGCAGGATATTAAAATCCTGACTGATTACAGCCTCAGCTTCAGGATCGGAGCAGATGCAAAGATCCATTACATCACCAATCTCGATTAATCCCGGGAACCTTTTGTTTAACAAAATTTTGACACAGGCAAAAATGATCACGAAAATAAAAACAGCTCTTATTATCATCCCCGCATGGTTACTCTTTACAGGTCCAATCCTCCATGCACAGCAAAGCAATACCTCCTATTTTATGTTTGGTGTTCCGCAGTCGAACCTGCTGAATCCGGCTACCCAGCCAGGCTGTAATTTCTATCTGGGTCTGCCCGGAGCAGCTCCGCTGCGCGTTAATCTTGAAAATAGTGCTTTCGGGATAGAAGATGTGATCTTTGAAGATCCCATGAGCGATTCACTGATCACTTTTATGCATCCAAATGCCAATCTGAAAGATTTTCTCAGCAATTTCAAGGATGTGAATGATGTGAATATGGAATTTGGAACAAGTATCGCTTCTTTTGGGTTCAGGGTCAAAGACTGGTATTTTTCTATGGATGTATCCGAAAAGGTATCAGTACGGGTTTCATATCCCGGCGACATGATCAAACTGGCGCTGGAAGGGAATGATCCCGGAGATCATTTTGATTTTTCAGGACTGGGTCTTAACACTACGGCCTACCAGGAATTTGCCGTTGGAGCCTCTAAAAAGTTCAGTGAAGAATTTACCGCCGGTGTGCGCGGGAAACTGCTGTTCGGACTGGCGAATCTATCTACTAATTCTTCTGAGATTGGCATTACAACCGGTATTGATAAATGGGACATACGCTCCAAATTTGATGCACACGGTTCAATTCCGTTTAGCAAGATCCCAGTGGTTGACGGCAATTATAAATTCGACAGTATCACTTTTCAGGACAATATAAATTATTACGATGCCCGGCAGGCTGCCTTTAGCAACGTTGGACTGGCAATTGATCTGGGTGCGCACCTGTCAGTTGACCGTTTCATCTTTTCTGCCAGTCTGATTGATTTAGGTTTTATCCACTGGAAAAACGATACTTACAATCTTAGCCAGGATGCCAGCTTCACTTATGACGGTGTGGACGTGCCTTTTGTTGATTCTATTGATATTGGCGACGGCCTGCTGGATTCACTCGATAATACATTTGTCTTTGTTAATTCTTATGCTCCCTATAATACACATCTCAACGGGAAGCTATACCTGGGCGGCCGGTTCATGGTAAGTCC
>DASQZP010000382.1:0-3462 GCA_035638655.1 Bacteroidales bacterium | reverse complement strand
AACATGAAGTATTCCCGATTCCTAAGAACGAAATTATTGCAAACAATGCAATGACCAGTGCAGATCAAAATCCCGGATATTGATCCGACACAAGATACCCTTAGGTTTTAGTTAGCAGTGTAAAAAGGGAAAGGAGCCTTTCATAATTTTTGAAAGGCTCCTTTTTGTGTTTATCATAGTGGCAATTAACTGGTTTTTTATTACAGATAATAACTGTTATTAAAAATAAGCGCGCATTGAATATGCACGCTTGTTAATAAAATCAAGGTATTTAGTAGCCAGGGTTCTGTTTATAATTGCCTTTGTTCAGGTCGATGGCAGCCTGAGGGATTGGCCTGAGAATCTTATAATTTCCATCGGTTCCAAGAAACGGGTCAATACCATTGTCCACCCAGGATTTGATATCCTTGTTGTACAATTTGGCTCTTTCCATTAGTTTGCCGGTACGTTTCAGGTCGAACCACCTGTGATATTCACCTGCCAGCTCTCTGGCTCTCTCGTCCAGTATAAAATCAATATCGAGCTCTCCGGCGGAGATAGTCAGATCAGCTCCGGAAACAGCAGCACGTCCTCTCACTTCATTAATCCTTGCCACTGCTTTTGGCATATCTCCTGATTTAAGATAAGCTTCAGCAGCGATCAGGTAAGTCTCACCCAACCTTGCCAGAAACAGGTCGCGTGTATTGGTTCCTATATTGGTAGCATACTCGCTTTTGGGATCATCAAACTTCTTAATAGCCGGAGTTTCGTTATCTCTGTTTGAAGTCCTGGAAGCTTCCCAGTCCGGTGAATATGGATAAATAATTGTTGCTGAACGGTGAGTCAGATCGGCAGCACGCCAGGCGGCTGTATCCGGTGCCCATTTAGGTGCATAATAATAGGCAATGTTCAGACTGGCTCTGTCATCTTTCTTTGTGTAATAATCATAGTAAGTTCCTATGTATTTGCTTCCTTCAAAATTCCCGTAAATATTGATCATGAATGTACCGTCAAATCTTGTGTCTTCCTGGGTAAAGAGGTCAAACAGCTCCATATCCGGACAAAGGTTGTAGGATCGCCAGGGATAGCCATAAATTGCACCTTCACCACCGTGATAAGGCCCAAAATAGCCATTCTGCCAGTTGCCGTGCCAGGTGAGATTTCCCGTTTCCTGTGATGCAGCGGTAATGGATGCCGGGTCATACTGAACTGAAAAAATCACTTCCTCATTGAGCTCATTTCCGGGAAAGAAGATATCTCCGAATGAAATATTGAGTGACTGGTTGTTTATTGCTGCATCTGCATAACTTGCTGCATCAGTGAAATCCTGTGAAGTACCAAATAACTCATATCCTCTTGTCAGGTAAACCTTGGCCAGATAATGACGAACCGCTCTTTTGTCGACCCGGCCATTGAAACTGCCTGAGTATTCAGGAACAAGTTCGAGTGCATTTTTCAGGTCGCTTGTTATTTGCGCATATACCTCTTCAGCGGTATTCTGATCAAATGATGCCTTTGGTGCATCTATCATGTCGTTGCTAATAGCGACACCCCCATAGGTTTGGACAAGAAGAAAATAGAAGTATGCCCTAAGAAATTCCACTTCCCCTTTTCTTTGAGTCAATACATCAGTGTTCTCAGTAATATTATTATAATATAATGCTGTATTACACATTTGTATGGCATGATAGCAGTTAAAATAAAAATTTCGTACGATGGTATCTTCAGGTGTAAGATTACGGTACTGGCTGAGTCCTTCAGGTTGTGGATTCCTTCCTTCAACATAAAGGTCAGTACCGGCACAGAACATCCAGGGGGCTTTCCCGTAGATAGCCCTTAACTGGGAATAACAGGTGTTTACGAGTGACTCGTATCCGGCTTCGGTCAGATAGAATTCTTCAGCAACAACATTACCAGGGTTTTCTTCGGTCAGATATTTTTCACAACCCAGAGTGAAAAAACCTGTGATGAATATAATAAAGATTAACTTTTTCATTTTATTAATATTTTTTGATTAAAACTTCACATTTATACCAAACTGATAAGTGACTGAACTGGTTCCGCCATTAGCATAGGTTGCATCAGCCCATTCGGGATCAAATCCGTCGTATTTTGTAAATACAAACGGGTTCAGAACATTCACGTAAAGCCGCAAATTATTCAGCAATAATTTGTTAGTTACTGAATTGCTGAAAGTGTATCCCAGGGTTATATTTTTCACCTTAATAAATGACGCATCACGGTAATAGCCTACATTCTGATAGTAGGGCCCCACATTTTTAGGCTGGGGATACTCGTTGGAAATATGAGTCGGGGTCATTTCATTTGGTGGCATGTAAAAATTTATATCGAGTTTCTGCCGACCCCGGTCATCAACATTTGCAAAATTCTGATGGAAACCGCTTAAAACGAACATGCCTTGCTTAGTGTACAGGGAACCCGACAGGTCGAAATTTTTGTATCTGAATGTTGTTGTAAAACCACCTATCCAGTCAGGATCAGGTGAACCCAGAATCAATTTATCCTTTCTTGCCTCAATGATTTTATTGTTATCCACGTCCTGTACTCTGGCCTGGCCAGGCAACTGGCCATAAGTAAGCGCCTGATTTCTTTCTGATTCTTGCCAGATACCAGTCATATTATAGTCATATATCACATTGACAGGTTCACCTATGAACCAGTTGTTACCAATGTCATCTACTTTTTCTCCGTATAATTCAACAATCTCATTACTGTTTTTGGTGAAATTGAATGAAGTGGTCCAGTAAAAGTTCTTTCCGTCAACGTTAACGGAAGTGAATGTAAGTTCTACACCTTTATTTCGAACCGACCCAACATTATCCCAAATGACTCCCCAGCCTGATTCGGTAGGTAGCTTTCTCATCATAAGTAATTTTTCAGATAACTTATTATATATATCAACAGTACCATAGATTCTGCCTTTAATAAGTCCGAAGTCCAATCCTGCATCCAGTTCGTGAGATCTTTCCCATGTAAGTTTTTTATTGGCCAGACCGGTTGGCTCGTTTCCAGGGGAATAGGTGCCTCCGAAATCATATTTTCTCAGCAGTCCTGCATTCGATTGTGTGAGGTAGGGGGATATGTTATCATTCCCAACAAAACCATAACTTAAGCGCAGTTTCAGGCTTGAAAAAACAGGCTGAGACTGCATAAAGTTCTCTGCTGAAATGCGCCAGGCGAGGGCGACAGAGGGGAAAGAAGTCCATTTATTATCTTTTCCCAGCTTTGATGAACCGTCCCATCTATCGGAAAGGGTTACAAGGTATTTATCCTGATAGGCATAATTGATACGTGTTATAAAAGACACAAGTGTTGTTTTCTGGTATTCACTCCCCACACCGTCGATAGTTGTAGCCGAACCCAGGTTGTCGAATCTGGAATTGTAGGGTAGATTCTGGACATTGATAAAGGATGATTCGAAGCGGGTGTAATAAATGCTTTGCATACCAAGAAAATTTATGC
>DASQZP010000381.1:0-14204 GCA_035638655.1 Bacteroidales bacterium | reverse complement strand
CTCACAATGGTCAACCCTCATTCCAGCCTTCGGAAGTATATTTCTTTTACGACCAAACTGCAATATATATCGGGGCAATGCTGTATGACAGTGCACCAGACAGTATCTTTAACTTTCTTTCGGAAAGGGATAACATTGGGATGTCTGATTATTTCGGTGTCTATTTTGATCCTTATAATGAAGGACAACTGGCTTATGGCTTTTTCATAACACCTGCCGGGGTACAAACAGATTTGAAGGCTGTGAAGCGTGAGTACGATTATGAAAACGGAACATGGAATGCAGTTTGGGAAAGCAGTACGCGCATAACCAGTGATGGATGGACTGTTGAAATGCGAATTCCATATTCAGCACTCAGGTTTCCGGATAAAGAGCATCATTCATGGGGAGTAAATATGTTCAGGAGGATCAGAAGGTATAATTCCAATAACTCCTGGAATTTCATAGACAGAAAGGTATCCGGATTTATTCACCAGGAAGGAGAACTGACCGGAATCAGCAACATTAAACCACCTGTTCGACTTTCATTTAGTCCCTATGCAGCAGTATATTATCAGTCGGAAGATGAATCAAATACCCGGAATATCCTTTACAAAGGAGGAATGGATGTGAAATACGGAATCAGTGAAAGTTTCACCCTGGATATGATGCTTATTCCTGACTTCGGTCAGATACAGTCGGATAATAAGCAGTTGAACCTTTCTCCATATGAATTATATTATGATGAACAAAGGCAGTTTTTTACAGAAGGCGTAGAGCTTTTTCAGCGTGCAGATATTTTCTATTCACGAAGAATAGGCGGACCACCAAAATGTACTGAACGGGCACAAGAAGCCCTCAGAGATCATGAGGAAATAGAAGAAACGCCTACTGAAACACGCCTGCTGAATGCCACCAAAATTTCGGGCAGGACAGAAAAAGGGCTTGGACTGGGGTTGTTGAATGCCATGTCGTCGCCTTCGTATGCAACTGTTAAGGATACTTTGACATCAGAAAAAAGAAAAATTGAAGTACAGCCATTTACAAATTATAATGTTGTGGTGATTGATCAGTCACTTAAAAACAATTCTTATATCAGCCTGATAAATGCAAATATGGCCATGTCCGGTGATCCCTTTTATGCCAATGTTACTGCTACTGAATTTCAAATAAGAAACAAAGCCAAAACATTTGCAATAAGCGGAAAAGGAGGAATAAGTGATTGTAGAAATGATTCACCTGAAACTGGATATTTTGTTCAGACCGGCATTGATAAAAACAGTGGCAAACTTCAGTTTGGTTTATGGGAACATATATTCTCTGATGATTATAATCCCAATGACCTGGGATATCTGAGACGAAATAATACTATTACAACCAGTACTTACATCACTTATATGGAGCTTGAACCACATACATTTTACAGGGAATGGCGCACAACACTTTGGTGGGACTATAATCGTATGTATTATCCGAATGATTTTTTCGATAGTGAAGGTGCTTTATCAACTTATATACTTTTTAAAAATAATTATTCCATTTCGCTTAATGGAGGCATAGAAACATTAAAACATGATTACTTTGAAGCACGATCAAAAAAATTTTACTACAAAGAGTCCTATATTGTGTATACAGATATAAGTATTCAAACCGACCAGCGGAAACCAATCAACTTTTATGGTTTTTACAGAAGAGGGATTCAGCCTTCAACTGATCATACCGGGCATGGTGGTGATGCCTCAATAAATTTCAGAATCGGTCAACGTTTACAGCTTAATTACGGATTGAGTTTTATGAATGAATATAATGACCGTGGATTTGTTGTTATTTCAGAAAACGAGGATGCTGTCTTTTTTGCAAGAAGAAATGTGGACTATTTTGAGAATATTCTGCAGCTACAATATGTTTTCAATAACAAAGCAGGCATAAAATTCAGACTACGTCATTACTGGTCAGATGCTTTCAATAAGGAATACTATCAATTGCAAAATAACGGGGAATTATTGATTGATGAATTATACCATGAAAACAAAAATGAAAATTATAACGCATTTAACGTTGACATGGTTTACAGATGGGTATTTGCGCCCGGATCTGAGTTAACAATAGCATGGAAAAATGCTATATATGATAACCAGGATATTATTATCAGTGATTACTTCGATAACCTGCACCACATCTGGCACGCAAATCAAATCAATTCAATCTCTTTGAAAGTCCTTTATTACCTGGATTACAATAATGTTTTAAGAAAAAAGAGAGGAAACACCTATTCCAGTTAGCATATTTATTACCAAAAAATCAAATTGTCATACCGAAGAATGTATTTTTCAGTTCACTCTGTTTCTAAAAAGGATACTTTGCTCAAAATATCCGGTTTATACGTAACTAATTAGTATTTAATTATGTTTAAATAATACGCTCTTATGATTGAAGCTTTTTTAGTTTATAAGATAGCAAGCTTTTGTAACAAAAAACAAACTACTACAAAACCAACGCTATGAAAAAATTATTGTTATCACTACTTATTCTGTCTGCAGGTATCCTTGCCCTGGCTCAGACACCCATAACTATAGGTTTTAGTGTGGGAGATTTTTCAGCTGACCGCTTTAGTCAGGAACCAGCAATATTGCAGAAAGCTGCTGAAAAATACGGTGCACATTTGATGGTTCGTTTTGCCAATGGTAATTCTGATCAGCAGATCAAACAAGCCCGTGAACTTATTGATTCCGGCGCCAATGTTCTGATTGTGTTTCCTTCAGATGCTGAAAAGTGTGCCGCCATCATCCCGATGGCACACAAGGCTGGTGTAAAAGTTATAGCATACGATCGAATTATCAAGAATGCAGATGTAGATTTCTACCTTTCTTTTGACAATGAAATTGTTGGAAAACAGATGGCAGAATATGCCATTGCAAAAAAGCCTAAAGGCAATTATGTGCTTATGGGTGGTCCGCTGACAGATTATAATTCAGTACTCCTGATGAACGGCCAGGAAAAAATCCTGGATCCTGCAGTAAAAAATGGTGATATAAAAATTGTATTTGAAAAACATCTGGAAACATGGAACTCTATTGAAGCTTTTAACGCTTTACAGAAATTACTGGATGATGGTATTAAACCGGATGCCATCATTGCCTCCAATGATGAGCTGGCCGCTGGTGCTGTAATGGCGCTAGATATGCAGTATCCGGAATGGAATGTACTCATAACCGGCCAGGATGCTTCACTAAAAGGATGCCAGAATATACTGGATGGGAAGCAAACCATGACAGTTTACAAACCTTTCCCGGAACTGGCCGAAACAGCTGCCAATATTGCTGTTAAGATGGTAAAGGATGAACCATTGGGTTACAAGCTCACATCAATCAATAACGGTAAGAAAGATGTTCCGGCTCTATTGCTCAGATCAAAACCTGTTGATAAAAGCAATATGCGGGAAACAGTAATCAAAGACGGGTTTGTAAGTGAAGATCAACTTAGCTTTTAACCTGAAAAACAATTAGAACGACTGAATTAATCATGCCGGTGTGAGAGAAATCCAACAGGCAAATGCCGGTGCCTGATGTCGCCGTGCTGATGAGGTTGTTCATAAATTAAGTTGGCTCTGACGAGCAAATCTGTATCAGTCAGGATCTCGCCGGCAGAGCCACTTTTCATTATTCTGTGCTGTTCCGATAAAACAACCACACGTGATTTCAGATGATCAACCAGTTCAAGATGATGAGTGGTGATAATTATAGTCTTGCCTGCCTCATTTAACTGGAATATCAGTTCAATCATGTAGGAACGGGTTTTTGGATCGAGCCCGCTCATTGGTTCATCAAGCAGGAGAACACCCGGGTTCATGGTAAGCACTGAGCCGATTGCTACTCTCTTCTTTTCACCACCTGAAAGCATGTAGGAGGGACGGTCGTGCAGGCAATCAATATGTAACATTTTCATTACCTCTTCAACCCTGGCATAAGCAGCCTCTTTTTTCATCCCCATTTGCAGGGGGCCAAACAGTAACTCATCAAAGACAGTCGGACAAAACAACTGGCTGTCGGGATCCTGAAAAACATACCCCACCTGTTGACGAAACCACTGATTAAAGGATTTATTTTTAAGAGTCTCCTGATCGATCCTTTCATTTTTAAAATACACAGTCCCTTTATCCGGAAAAATCAATCCGTTCATCAAATGCAACAGACTTGATTTTCCACTTCCGTTGGAGCCAATTACAGAAAGCATCTCTCCTTCCCCAACTGAAAGAGCAACCTGGGAAAGCGCATCTTGCTGTTTGCGGTATTGTACCGTAATATCTTCTAACCTGTATACTTCATTCATAATAACCTGTAAAACAAATAGAACATACCGGGAATCGATCCCAGTGCAACAAACAAATAATCCCTGTTGTTTATTTTTGATTCATAACATAGTTGCATCTCCCCGGAAAATCCTCTTGAAACCATGGCTTTATATACCTCTTCATATCTTTTCCAGGATCTTCTGAATATATAGCCTATCCGTCCTCCCACCAGTTTTTTTCTGCCTGTTGGAACTTTATTATCCCACCATCTGGATTTCATTGCCATGAAAGTATCAGTTGCTGTTTTCGAAAGAATAAATATAAACTTATGTGTCAGCATAATCACCATCAGGAATAAATCCGGGACTTTAAAAACACGTAGTGCTTTTATGATTTTATAAAATGGTGTTGTATACATAATAAGTAAAACAAGGGCAACAGAGTTTGCCACTTTTAGCGTAAACCTGGCAACCATGAAAAGACCTTCTTTAGTGAAGCCTGTCACTTCCGGAATGGAATAAATCCACCAATGACAGGCATGATCCAGTTTAAAAACCGGAATAACAACTTTTCCCGGATTCACCAGATTAAGAGCAGCAGGAATAGATATAAAAAATCCAAAAAACAGAGCAAGCAAACCAATTCGTTTATAAATCCAGCCCGGTTGGATGCCTGATATTAAATAACAACACGCTAGTAATATCGCGAAGACCACCTGAAAAGTAATTTCCTGTATCAAACCCAGTAAAACAATATTTACCAATAACGCTATCAATTTGGCTTGTGGTGATATTTTTTGAAAATATCCAGGCTTTACAGCGGTAAAATACTGTTCATATCCTGCCTGAACAAATCCTGCAGTACCGGCAAGTGTCCTGTCAATAAAAGAAGGCTTGTACACCTTGTCAGACTGCTCAAGCGTAAAGTGTTGATTTTCTCTCAGGAATTCGGGCAAAAATTCACTCATTTTTTTTATAATACAGGTAAAGCCAGTAAGTGCCACCGGCAATTAGCAAGCTCCCCGCAACACCAGATAAAATATACCAAACATAATCATGTACGGGGCTGTTTTCAGTTGAAATATTATTGTAATCAGGAAGCGGAGCCTTCCATTTACTGGCTTCTTTACTCATTCCCTCCGGTACATAACCCAGTTTCTTTTCAACAGTTGAAGTTGACCATTCCCCCCAGGCATCCCCGGAATGAAAGAGTTCAGGCAGAAACAAACCAGCAGGTACCAGCAATATCATTGCAAGCAAAGCAATCAATATTTTTCTTTTCATTTTATTCATGTGGTATACACTCATTTCAAAACGTACACAAGATCCTCCTGATTTGCATAAAAATACCTGAAAACAAACAGAGTCACCAATCCTTCTACAATTCCAAACAGCAATAAGTGCTCCAGGGCCATGGCCGGAATTGCTATTTTAAGCGGATAGGGGGCATACAATGGGGTACCATCTGCGGAAGCCGCAATAAGGGGCTGTATGCCAAGCTCAACAGCAGTCAATACTGCAGCAATGGTTAAACTGATGTAACCTGAAAGGAAAGCCGCGATATTTATTCTTGCATAATTGCGGCTCTTTCCTGCTACCAGTTTGTAAACTCCCCATGCAGTGAAAGACATGACAAAAGCAATATTAATACAGTTTGCACCCAGCGCAGTAATACCACCATCACCAAATACAAAAGCCTGAATAATAATTGCAACAGATACAGCAACAGAAGCTATCCAGGGACCAAAAATCAATGCAATTACAGCTGCTCCCACGGCATGACCGGTGGTACCTCCGGGAATCGGGATATTAAACATCATAATCAGAAAAGAAAATGCAGCAGCCATGCCTAAAAATGGTATAATCCTGGCCGATAACTGCCTTTTCACCTTTTTAACCGCGGTTGAGGCCATAACAATGAATACAGCATAAAACGGAACATACGTCTGGGGACTCAGATAGCCATCTGGAATATGCATAGTCTTTTTATTAATTATTTACAGGAGTAGTGATCTCTTCAATTTCAAAAATTGAATCCCGGTCCCAGTTTAACCAGTATTTCAGCGCATTGCGCCTTACCAGCTTCCAGTAACCGTCATCCATCAGTCCAAATTTCACGATTCCCTCGCGGATATCCTTTTCTACCTGTTGATGATATTCAGGTTTCAGTGTTAATTTTAAAGATTTTCCTTTGTAACTAAAAATAGCGGAAGGACTGGTTGTACTGTCTTTTACAACACTAATCGTTCCCTGCCCGAGTGTGGCTCCGGTGCTTACCTGGATGCCATCATTCAGGCAACTGTAGGGAGGTTTGATGCCTGCAAAGCTTATAACTTCTAACTGATCGGGTCCTACTCCGAAAATTTTCCTGGCTTTGATTCCCATTTTTGCCCCAACAATACTATACACCCCGAGATGACCATGAAACTCGTCAGTCATTATGCAGGCTTTCCATTCTTCTTCGCCGTATCTTTGAAGGGCAGGTTTAAGAATCTGTCTTACATCATAGGTGAAATTAACAGGATCATCAGGAAAACGCGAAAACACAATATTGTTATGTCCCGGAAAATAGCTTCCTTCAATCATATCAGACAATACCTCGGGTATAGCTTTCCGGTCATATGCTACATTGATCCGTGCCCAGATCTTACTCTTATCTGGTTCCATATCAAAAAGTTCAGGATTGGTCAGATAGATGGCTACCAGGTCGTCATTCAACCTGAAATGACCAGTCAGAAGACTGTCATATACCGGTGATTCACTCATGGCCATATAAAGAACTTTGGCAAGCAGGGTAGATGACTGGTGGCAAACGTAGAACAAAGCCGTGTCAAATTTCATCCTGCTGTAATGCAGTCCTGAGACCACATCAATGCGCTTTTTTGTGTTAAAAACCTCATTTACTGCTGTTTTATCGCATTGATAATTAAAGCCATTGAAAGGATCTACCGACTCATTGTACCAGATAATACGTTGTATGCTGTTTAACAGATCCGGATACGCTTTAATTAAGCCTGCTGGAGAAGTTAAAGGGCCAAGGCAAACCAGGGTAACCGGCTCACTTGATGCATTCAGCAACATACTCATCAACTGAACGGCATCAGGTGTATCAGTCTCCCTGATATCAGGGGTACCCCAGGTTATTGTGCTGTTCATTTTTCGCCAGGGAGGATTTATACCCGGCAATTTTTTCCCGCAACCCACGGGTATGGTATCCCGGCCAAAAGCATGCAACAAAGCACGTACTTTACCGGCACCAGTCTCAGGATCCAGCGTACCGTCTGATACTGTAATGCCCTCCACTATAATTTCAGGACGTGATAATATGAGACTGATGGCACACATATCATCGATTGCACAATCAGTATCAATGATAATACGCTGTTGCTTATCAACAGGCAAAGGTTTTGTTAAGGCTGGTATACTGATACCCAGCCACAACAAAAGAAACAAACACTTTTTAATAGAAAATATTCCGGAATTCTGCATGTGTCACTATTTAAATTAAGAATCACCGCCTGCAACATCTGCTTTCTTAGTGTTACAATGATAACAGTGTTACTTTTTCAATTATCGTAACACAAATATGCCAAATATTTTGCTGATTAAAAAGTTAAAATTTAAATTGTAAAGTGTCTAAATAGAGTCTGTATGGAATGAGAGTGGAAATATTAATTTAAAATCTATTGTTCGCCCCATATTATATACTCCGCGCCGATCAGTAAGATAATTTATTCCTGCATACTTCAACCGGCTGAGATGATTTTGATAGGCTTTATCGGTAATATTTTTACCCAAAATATAAAAAGAACAGATCTTTTTGTTGTGAATAACCACGTCAGCACCTATTCCGGCATTAAAAAGCAAGTATGCCGGAGTGGTTGTTTCAGTTCCAAAAGCTGTATACACGTTATTTTTTGCAAAATGATAGTTTACTCCGGCACTAATAAATGCATTTTGAAAAAATGTTCCGGCATTTTTAATATTGGCTCTGATTTCTGATTGAATTCTGGGCGCAGGAATAAATGGCAGGTATTTCATAGAATCAGGCTGACCGGTTTGAACTGCATTGACAACAGAAAAATCATTCTTAAAATGTAACCAGTCCAGAGGATGCGGATGAATATCTATTGAAAATTCTCCACCTGTAAGCACCGCTTTACCTGCACTGTATTTGAACGTTTCATAACCTTCAGTAATTGAATCCTTACCACTAGCAGCATTCAATTTATGTGAAAAGATGTAATGATTGATATTGTTGACAAACAGATCAGCTTCAGCAGATATGTGTTCGCTCCGGTAACCGGTACTCAGATCCAGTTGCCGGCTCACTTCGGGTTTAAGTTCAGGATCACCTATTTCATACCGTTGTGTTCCTTCATGTACGCCATTTACTCCAAGTTCAGCAATATTAGGAGCTCTGAATCCCTGAGAAATATTAATCTTTGAAAACAGCTTCTCATTAAATTGCCAGGTAGCACCGAGGCTTCCGGAAAACCCTGTGAAAACAGAGTTAAATCCTGCAAACCTAGTGATACCCCCATTCTCACTACCTGACAACACCTTCCCATCCTGACTTAGAAAGAGAGAATTACCGGTAATGTGTCTTGAATCAAATCGAAATCCGCCACTCACATCAAGATTACCCATTGATTTTTTACCAATAACAAATACACCGGCATCAAAAAGCCTGTAATCCGGGACAAGAAATTCATCACCCTGGTTTGATGATTGCTGATGCATTCCGTTTATCCCGAAAGAAACGTCAGTATTTTTCCATACCGTTGCCTGATAACGCGCATCATAGGTTAATGTATTCAGCAACAGGTAAAGATCATAGCTTTTCGGCGCTGCAGCATTCCCGAACTCCTGTCTTTGATTTTGCTGATAGCCAAAAATGGTCTTCAGTTCTCCGCTCCCAAGCAAAATATTATTATTTAATACAGCTTTATAATGGTGAATTTTTTGATAAGGCACAACAGATGAATAGGAAAAATATTGATGGTTTGTAGCCGGTACATCTTTCACCGTAGTATCATTGACCGGAATTTGCATAACAAAATTACCGGTTAAACTATCTCTTTCACCTTCAATAATACCGGGAGTCATGTTATACATACTCAATGTAAGGTGCGAATATCCCCAGGCTTTATTAAAACCGGCCATAGCATTTAAAGCATTTTCCCTGAAACCCGAATTAAACACATAACCATCGTATTTATTGTGATAGGCATGAGCCAGTTTATTGCTGAACCGGAGGTTCCATATAAAACCATTCCGGTTACCGGCCAGATCCCCGGAATAAGCAGCCAGTCCGTTATTGGTCTGGTATTCAGTCATAACAGAACCCTTTATTTGTCCTTCTGGCAGCGGGCGCGGAGGCAACAGATTGATGACACCGGCCAGGGCATCTGATCCGTAGGAAAGACTCGCCGGACCTTTTAGTATTTCAACCCTGTCAACGGCATATCCATCGATTTCAATACCATGTTCATCGCCCCACTGCTGGCCCTCCTGCCTGACACCGTTATTGACAACCACTACCCTGTTATAACCAAGTCCGCGAATTACGGGTTTTGAAATTCCGGCACCAGTAGTAATTTCTGAAATACCCGGCTGACTGGCAAGCGCATCAATTATATTTGAAGATGCCTGCTGCAACAATTCTTTTTTGGGAACAATTTCCACAGGGGCCGGAGTCCTTTTCATCTCGGTAGCCACTGAATTGCCAGTAACAACAACCTCATTCATTTCGGTAACTGCTGGTTCCAGTGCTGCATTAAAAACGGAATCCTGCATTAAATCGATCTTTTTTACCAACGATTTATATCCTATAAAACTAATTTGCACCAACACCCTGGAGGCAGGCAGATCATCAATATAGTAATGACCGTTTGCATCAGTAATTGTACCTGTTTTCAGATCGGGAAAATATACATTTACCCCAACCAGGCGGTCTCCTGAACGCTCATCGGTAATAATTCCGGTAAGTGAACCGGAGGGTACAACAGGAGTTGATGTACCTGTTTCACACCGGAGAAAAATCAAATAAAAAATAAAAATATATATTTTGTACTTCATAATTTATCTTAATAATTATTCTTTTATTAAATGCAATTTCTTCTTAATTAAAAGGGTATGCTTTTGTTTTATAAATGCTTGCAATTAATAACATATCAATACACACCCATCCTTAAAAAACAAACCTGTTTCTTTAAAAGGAAAAAATATCATATAATTATCGGAATGGACAATAGGAAAAAATTGTCCAACAAAGAGGATTACCAAACGGGGGGTGCCCGGAGGAAGAAAGAATAAGCAAAAGGAAGAATAAAAGACTGAAAATATGTGACTTTAATATGAGATACAAAAGGAAGTACCGAATGATACCTCACCGGTTCATGAGAGACAAAGTGAACAATTTGATAATCACATACAGGACAATGGAAAACAGGAGAGCCAATATGTGCCTCTTGCGTGACAGGCACATAATTGATTTTATGAGCATGATGATGGGCTGCTTTGACTACCGGGGGAGTAAGAAAAAGCAATACATGAAAAAGTACAAGAAATATATTATTAATTTTTCTGTTTTTCATCAGCACCCTGGCCTAAAAAAGCAAATTCTAAATTAAGTTGTAACCAATAACTCTAACAACAACAATCAATATAAATTGTTTGGCGGTATACTCATTTAAAATTTAATTACTTATTTCCCAGCAATGGATTTTGGTAGGTTATTTTTTGATTTGCCTGAAAATCATAAAGTGTCAGGATTCTGAGATTATAAAAGGCCTCCCAGTAATCACGTAATGAATTGATATAATCGCGTTTGGCTGACTCACGTTCAGACAGTGATATATTCAGATCGGTAATACTAATCTCCCCGTTCTGGAATTTTCTGATTGCAATTTTGTATCCGTTTCCCGCTACTTTATCAGCTTCCCTGGCAGTGGTGAGCTGGTCTTTAAGCAATTTAAACTGTTCTACCTGCACGGCAACCGATCGTTCAAAATCTTCCCTGGCCTTATTCACATCAAAAATTTCCAGGTCACGCTTGGATTCTGCCAGTTTAACCTGGGAAGCCGACTTACCCCAGTCGAGAATCGGGACACTCAGTGTAAGTTTAACAATTTTAGACTGCTTGGGATGATCATATACACCATCCCAGTAATGATCACTTTTCGAAACACCGTAACTACCTCTTAATGTAGCACTTAATCCATTATTACTTTTTGCCTCCGCCAGCTGGCGGTCGGCTTCGAGCAATCTTCTCTTAAAATGAGGGGTCTCTTTGCGGTTTGCCTTTGCTTCTTCAATTGCTTTTTCCTTATCGATCTTGAAAAAAGTAATATTCAACGGCATTTCCAAATCGATGTTTTCCGACTGATCAATACCGGTATAAGACTTGAGATCAAAATCAGCATTTTTAAGATCCATCCTGGCCCGGTTCAATGATTTTCTTGCATTAAAAACCGACAATTTGATCCGAGAATAATCGTTTTCCGAAATTTTACCCAGTTTTTTCTTCATTTCGGCGATTTTCATGTTGTCTTCACTGTTTTTTAAATTGCTTTTTGCAAGATTGAAATTGGTTTGCACCATTAGATAACGGAAAAATCTTTGGGTTGCATGCAGGGCAATTTCCTCAATAGACTGCACATAATCCCTGTTTGCTTCTTCATAAACCAGCGGTTCACTTTTACGGTACCATTTCATCCAGTTATAAGAAAAAACCGGCTGGGTAAAACCAATGGAGAAGGGGCTACCCGAGAAACTGGAGGTATCACCGATAAAATCCTGGAACCGTTCGAGGGAGGAAGAAGCCCATACATAAGTTCCCAATTGAGGGATTGACTGGTTTAATGAAACATTCGCTGAGGTTTGTAAACTCGATACCTGTAAAAATTTTATACTTCCATCCTCTTGCTGTACCCGGGCTGTCGTATTTTCGTAATCCGGCAAATCCCCGTTCAAAGTGAGCTGAGGTCTGAATCTTGCCTGATAGTTTTTAAATCGCCAGTAATAATTTTGATTTTGGTTCTGGGCATATTTTACCGCAGATGATTTGGTAACGGCTAAATCAACAACATTTTTCAAACTTAGTTGAATCTGTCTTACTGAATCTTCACTCTGAGATTTAATAAATGGACATGTTATAACGGAAACAATGAGCAAAAATACTGCTGCAACTGTTTTTTTCATAATGATCAGTCTCTTGAAATTTTATCTTGTTCAATATTAATCTCATTCAGATGCCGCATAGAAGCAATATCAGAAATAATAACTATATCTCCTTCCTTAACCCCGGAAAGTATCTCAATATAATCAGGGCCTTTCATTCCTGTTACAATCTCTGTTCTTACAGCACGATCGCCTTTAATGACAAACAAGTTTTGTACCCGGGCATCAGAAAGGCCCTCTCCCCTCCTGATCCTAAGCACACTATCTCGTTTTTCAGTTACAACATGCAAGTCAACCTTCTGATTAGGCATCAATTTATCATGTTTGCTTTCTTCCAGATAAACATCAAAACTAACCTGGTTATTTTGAATTACAGGCTGTATATTTCCAATTTTTCCAGGGAGTTCCTCGTTATCCATCACTGCATATACCGTGCGGCCGGTCTTCACAGCATCGGCACTTTTTTCATCAATTTTGCCGTCAATTTTAAAGCTGCTTAAGTCAGAGATCCTGGTTACCAATTGACCCTGAGAAATCTTGTCCCCTTCGTTAACATATACATTCAGTACAATACCAGCTGAAGGAGCCTTAATAATCAATTGAGGCAATATATTTTTCAAATCCTGAAGCTCTTTTTCTTTCATTTCAATTTCCAGCTGCAACCCTTTCTCGTCTGCTTCAAGTTGTTTGAGTTTAATAGAGTTTTTTTGCAGGATCATCTTCAGGTCTTTCTGAGCAAATACCAGTTCCTGCTTGGTTTGTTCAATTTTTGCAGGTGAAATTCCGCCAACATCCAGTAACTGCTTCTGATCAGCCATCTCTGACTTGATAGAAGCAATTTTAAGCTTTTTCATCTCAACATTATAATCCAGATCGAGCCGGATACTTTTTGCATTCAGTTCAGTTTTATGCAAATTATTCTTTTTTACTTCCAGTTCATCTTCCAGATTTTCTATGCGGTCTTTGATTGGTTTTGCATCAATAACCAGGATAGCCTCTCCTTTTTTAACGTGGCTTCCGGGTGAATTAACAATACGTTGTACAACCGATGAGGCAGGACTTCTCTGCAATACTTCACATTGTGGAGCAATAGTACCTTCAGCATCCACAACTTTCATAACACTACCCCTGCTTATTTTACTGGTTATATATTCACCAGACTTCAGTGTAGAAGGAAAAACAAGTGGTGAAAAATAAAAAATCAACAATATAACAAATAGCACACCAATTACTGATACAACAATCAGACTTTTCTTTTTCATTGATTTACAATATAATAAATGTTTATTTTGAATCCAGTAAGGAGAGCTTCATAACCATTACTAACTTTGATGGCCGAAATTAGCAATTTTTTTCGGTTTTTCAGGATAATCTCCGGCTAATTACTACGCATAATGAACCAGCTTGTTTCAGTTTTACAAGGCTGATTTAATTAAATTAGTAAAAAAACATTACTTAACTTTCGTGAAATCGCAAAAGTGTATGATGTTGTAATTTTCTGTCTTTAACGATCAATGTAGTGGTAAGTACCCGGGAATGTGCATTAAAAACCATATCATGACCGATACAGAGCCCCATTACGAGATTCATTTCAGTGCCGGCATTTTCCATTATTTTTGCCTGTCCGGCGGGATTACAGGATATACCCGGATAACCAGGCATAATTTCCTTGTAAGGCATACGACCTAATTTACAATTTGCCCTTGTCACAGTAAATCCTGCATCTGTAAGAAGTATTTCCAGTTGCTTTG
>DASQZP010000380.1:0-8998 GCA_035638655.1 Bacteroidales bacterium | reverse complement strand
TACCAAGTTCAAAATCAATAATGTCGTATTTTTTTGCAAGCTCCCAGTGAGGGAGAGCAGTATTTTCTTTATCAGGCATGTTGCCCCCACTTTTAACTTCAAGGTTATCGGTAGCACCTTTGCCTTCGGGAACGGAATCATGTGGAAGATTGGGTAACTGAACCAGCAGGCTGTTCAGATTTGTTTCAACTGTTGCAGAAGCAATAGTCAATGCCTTAATCTCTTCTTTGAGATCGGCTGTTTTTTGTTTTGCCTGGTTGGCTTCACCCGTTTTTCCCTGCTGGAAAAGTTCACCTATTTCCTTTGACAATGATTTCATCTCTGCCTGACAGTTATCCTGACGCTGTTGATTGGTACGGCGTTGGTTGTCAAGATCAATAATCTGTTCTACAAGTTCCTCAGCATCAAAATTTTTGATGTGTAACCTGCGGATAACCTCCGTCTTGTATTCCCTGATATAATTTAGTGTTAACATGCGAGAATGCCTGGTTTAAAAGTTAAGTTGATGAGGTAAAGGTTAAAAATAAAAAAATCTCCTGAGATTTTACCACGTGTGTGCAGCAAAATTCAGGAGATTACCTGCATTTTAAATATTTTCCTTATTCTGAAAACGGAATTACTGACACAAATGATTTATCGTCCTTGCGTTTTCTGAATGATATGGTTCCGTCAATCAGGGCAAACAGAGTATGATCTTTTCCTATACCTACATTTTGTCCGGGATGGTGACGTGTGCCTCTCTGGCGTACAATAATATTACCAGCTTTGGCTGCCTGTCCGCCAAACAGTTTAACACCTAATCGTTTACTTTCCGATTCTCTACCGTTTCTTGAACTACCCGCTCCTTTTTTATGTGCCATAGCTATATGAGTTTATAATGTTCGTTATTCGCTTTTATCTTCTTTCTTATCTGCTTCTTTTGCTTCAGCTTTGGCTGCATCATCTTTTATTGGAGCTGCTTCTTTCTTTGGAGCAGCTTTCTTTGCAGTTGTTTTTTTAGCTGTTTCTTTAGTAGCAGAAGCTTTTGTTTCCTTTTTTGGTGCAGCAACAGCTTCTTTCTTAGGGGCTGCTTTTTTAGCAGGAGCTTTCTTTTCTGCTGTTGGCACATCAGCTGTGGCTTCTTTTACTTCAGTCTCAGCCTTTGGTGTTGCCTTTTTAGCAGCAGCAGCTTTCTTCGTGCCTCCTTCGGCTACTATATTTTCAATTTGTAACTGGGTGAGGTATTGACGGTGTCCGTTCATTTTCTGGTATCCTTTTCTTCTTTTTTTCTTGAATACCAAAACTTTATCACCCTTGCCGTGCTGAAGAATCTTTGCAGTTACCAACGCTCCGGATATGTGAGGTTCACCAACTGTTACTTTGCCGTCATTATCAACCAGCAAAACCGTATCGAACTCCACCTCAGAACCTTCTTCGCCTTCCAGACGATGAACAAATACCTTCTTATCTTTTTCAACCTTAAACTGTTGACCTGCGATATCTACTATTGCGTACATCAGTTAACTATTTACAATTATATGTGTATATTAATGGGACTGCAAAAATATAAAAGTTTAATTGATCTGCAAAGTTTTATACATTTAATTTTATATCTGACATTGAAATTTTTTGATCCTGCTGAAAAACTACCAGATCCTTTTAACTCAGAAAAGAATTTATGTTTAATATCTTATTTTTATTTGTTGGACTAAAAGAAATAAGTTTCTGTAAAATTAAGCCAATATTGTCTTGGATATCTGTAAATCTGAATTAATTTTAAAGTCTTTATGCTTTCAAATATCTGTTGAGCTATTCAAAATGGTAGAAAATATATGCCTTTTGCTTATATTTGTGATTAAATACTTACCATTGAATTAGCAAATAAATAATTAAGGTTCGCATTGTATTATGGGTAAAATTAAACTTAATGTATTAGGCATTTCCTACAGCCAGACACAGTCGGGGGCCTATGCATTGGTATTAACTGAAGAAAACGGAGAAAGGCGTATACCTATTATTGTGGGTGGTTTTGAAGCGCAGTCGATAGCTATTCAACTGGAAGGATTAAATCCACCCAGGCCTTTGACTCATGACCTGTTTCTGAATTTCGCCAGGTCGTTTAAGATAGCATTACTTGAAGTTACCATACATAAACTTGAAGAAGGAGTTTTTTATTCGAAGCTAACCTGTGATGACGGTAAAAACCGAATTACGATAGATTCACGTACCTCCGATGCCATTGCACTGGCTCTGCGATTTAAATGTTCGATCTATACTACAGATGAAATAATGGAAAGAGCTGGTATAGTGCTTGATTTTGAGCAGGATACTAAAGGAAAATCCGGTATGGGGAAAGAACGCTTTCCCGAAGACTTTCCTGAAACCCATGCCGAAAGTGAGGAGAGTAATGAATTAAGGGAGATGGACATACAGGAACTCAGAGATACACTGGAAGAAGCAGTTAAAAATGAAAACTATGAAAAGGCGAGCCTTGTGAGGGATGAGCTCAACCGTAGGAAAAGGAAAAGGTAGTGAAGCGAAATCCCATGATGAATCGAGATTCTGATATTAGTAACTTATCCGGGCAATATTGCCCAAATAATATTGGTCAGCATTCAAAAGATACTAATGTAGACCAAATCCAGCCTAACAAGATTTTTTTCTCTCAAATGAAACGTACAATTTTATTCTTTTTGATGCTCTTCTGTCTGTTGCCGGCAGGGCAATTGTCTGCTGCTGTTCAACAGGATTCTTCAGCCAGTGCTGCTACCCAAAAAGTAAGTATTGAGGATGCTTATGACTCTGCTGCTAAAACAACCGCTGCAGATTCCAGTGCCATGATGGCACGAAAAAAGATTATTCCTGTTTTGAAGGAATATAAGTTTAATCTGAAAACACTCGTAAGGGGTATTTTCGGTATGATTGTTCTGATTTTTATTGCCTTTATTTTTAGTACAAACCGGCGGGCAATAAACTGGCGAGTGGTAATAACCGGACTGGTTATTCAGATTCTTCTTGCCATCGGAGTCCTGCAGATTGGCTTTATTCAAATGTTTTTTGAATTTGTAGGAAAAATTTTCGTGGTAATACTGGATTTTACAAAGGAAGGTACCGAATTTCTTTTCTCCGGATTTCTCGATACAGAAAAGTTCGGTTATATTTTTGCATTCCAGGTGTTACCCACCATCATATTCTTTTCGGCTCTGACGAGTGTTCTTTTTTACTTTGGTATTATACAAAAGGTAGTATACGGACTTGCCTGGTTGATGACTAAAGCCCTGCGCCTTACCGGAGCAGAAAGCTTGTCAGTTGCAGGGAATATTTTTCTGGGACAAACCGAATCACCCCTGATGATTAAAGCCTACCTCTCCAAAATGACAAAATCGGAAATTCTCCTGGTGATGACAGGCGGTATGGCAACACTGGCTGGTGGTGTACTGGCTGCCTATATTGGTTTTCTGGGAGGGGCTGATCCTGCACAACGTTTATTGTTTGCCAAACATTTGATCGCTGCTTCAGTTATGGCAGCTCCGGGAGCGGTGGTTATCTCCAAAATTCTGGTGCCACAAACAGAAAAAATTGACACCTCTTCGGTTTCTATAACCCGGGAAAATATTGGTAAAAATGTGCTTGATGCTATCAGCAACGGTACCTATGAGGGATTGAAACTGGCTGTGAATGTCGCGGCAATGTTGCTCGTTTTTATTGCTTTCATTGCCATGTTCAATTTCATATCTTCGAAGATTGGATCGTGGACCCATCTCAACGAAAAAGTTTTTGAATTAACAAACGGACAATATAAAGTACTGTCCCTGCAATTCATTCTGGGTTATCTCTTTGCCCCACTGATGTGGCTCATCGGAGTGAATGTGCATGACATTGCTATCGTGGGCCGGCTGCTCGGGGAAAAACTGATCATGACAGAGTTTATCGGATATGTCAGCCTGGCTGACCTAAAAGAAGCGGGAGCATTTTTCCAGGAAAAATCCATCATAATGGCTACGTATATGCTCTGCGGATTTGCTAATTTTGCTTCGGTGGGTATCCAGATCGGAGGAATAGGTGCACTGGCACCAAATAAACGGCTGCTGCTTACTCAGTATGGTATGAGGGCCTTACTTGGCGGAACCCTTGCTTCATTGATGTCTGCAACGATAGTAGGAATTATTCTTAGTTAAATATTAAACAGAACCGGATGCATGACGAAGGACCAGGATCACATAAATGATAACCAGAACAACAAAAGCGAGAAGGGCAGGGAGGGATTAGTACCTGATAACTCCCGTACTATGGCCGGAGTGTTTGATGCCTTGTCAGAATTTGTCATTATTCTGGACAGGAAGGGGAGGGTTATTTTTGTTAACAGGTTTGCACTGTCCGGATTTGAATATCTGGCTGAAGAATTTACAGATAAGTCCCTTACTGATTTCTGTCCTGAAGATTCAAGGAATGAGCATGTATTTTCCTTAAATGAATTCCTGTGCGGGGATAAAAGGCAGATAACCATGCCTTTTGTTTCAAAATCCGGTACTGTCTTCTGGCTGGAGTTTAGTATGAGCAAGGTAGCCTGGGGCCCTTCTGATGCTTTTGTCCTGATAGGAAGGGGATTGGAAATCAGAGATGAGACTGTCAGGGATTTTCTTAATGAACGAAAAAGGCTCAGGCTGCTTATTGATCATTTACCTGATTACATATATTTTAAAGATAAACATCATCGGTTTGTGGTGGCAAACAGAGCTATGGCTGACCTGGTTGGAGAAAGTAATCCTGACGCACTGAACGGGAAAAGGGATTTTGATTATTTTCCGGAAGATATTGCCGGCAAATTTTATGATGAAGAAAAGAAAATATTTGAATCGGGGAAACCTGTAATTAATAAAGAAGAATTATTCACCGGTAAAAATGCTGATAAAAAAATTTATCTGTATAGCTCGCGGATACCTCTTCATGATTCGTCTGGTAATATTTCAGGATTGATAGGTATTGGCCGTAATGTTTCCGATTTAAAAAAGGCGAAGCTGAAATTGAATGATTTACAGGCCAGCCTGGATGCCCTGATTGAAAATACCAGAAATGCAATCTGGTCCGTTGATCGTAACTATTCTATTACAACTATTAATACATTTTTTAAAGACACTTTCAGGGAAGCGTATGGAAAAGACCTGGATATTGGGATCAATGTACTGGAAATGCTTTCAGGTGAAGAGAAGAAGGTTTGGAAGAAGATCTATGACAGGGCATTCGGCGGAGAGCAATGGGTGGAGGAACATAGCTACATGTATGATGATAAAGTTGCTTATTTTGAAATTTTTGTGAGTCCGGTATTTGGAGAAAATCAGGAAGTTACAGGAGCCACTTTTCTTTCGCATAATGTTACAAGACGTAAAGAAGGTGAAAATGAGCTTCTCAAGATTAAGTTCCAGCAAAAGGCCATTCTTGATAACATCCCGCACCTGGCCTGGTTAAAAGACAGCGAAGGCAGGTATGTGTCAGTAAATGAGCCTTTTGCAAAATACTACGCCATGCAGCCACAGGATTTTACGGGTAAAACTGATTTTGATATCTGTACCCCTGAACTGGCTGAAAAATATACAATAAATGATCAGGATGTAATAAAATGCAAGAAACAGAAACTTTTTGAAGAAGTTGTAACCAGCGGGAATACCACAAAATGGTCGGAGACCTTTAAAACCCCTATTATTAATGAAGTGGGTGAAGTTATTGGTATCACCGGTATTTCACGTGATATTACTGCCAGGAAACAGTTGGAGGAATCTTTAAAATACAGTGAAGAACGTTTCAGAGCCCTACTTCAAAATTCCTCTGATGCCATCACTATTCTGGACAGGGAAGGTGCCATCATTTTTGAAAGTTCCTTACGCGGCAAGCTTTCCCGACTTAGTTTTGATGAACTGAAAGGTAAGTCCCTCTTCGAATTAATCCATCCTGATGACCGGGACAGAGTTAAGGTCATTTTCAGAAAATCACTTAACAACCCCGAAAAGTCGTTTAAAACTGAATTTAGGGGCATACAGGCAGGCCAACGATGGATTTATATTGAAAGTATTTTTACCAATCATTTGCATAATTCTCTGATTAACGGAGTGGTGGTAAACAGCCGTGATATTTCAGAAAGAAAAGTTGCGGATAAAAAGGAAGAAGAATTTAAAGATAAATTATTCTATCTAAGTCTGACAGCGCTTGAATTTCTCAGTATTTCAATTGATGAGGACATTTTTAATTATATCGGGAAGAAACTTAATGAGTTAATCAAGGATACTATTGTCCTGGTTGCTTCTTTTGATGAGAATATTAAAACATTTTCAGTAAAATATATTTCGGGTATAAGAAACTACGAAAAACAAATTACCGACATACTGGGAATCGATCCAGGTAAGGTGAAACTACCGATATCTGAGGCATTCAGAAACCAGATTATGCGTAATGCCAAGGAATTATACCTGTATGATGGAGGTTTGTACGATGCCACCGATGGTTATTTTGACCGCGAGACCATGCAGGAACTCGAAAAATTGCTGGATATACGTGGAGTATACAGCATTGCCCTGATGCGCGGCGGCAAATTGTATGGTAGTGTGCTTATTATAAATAAGCAACCTGCTGCGCTGACTGATAGTAAATTAATTGAAACATTCATCTATCAGGCTTCTATTGCCCTTCATCGTAAGCAGCTTGAAAATGAACTGATCAAGGCAAAAGAAAAAGCAGAGGAATCCGACAAGCTTAAATCGGCATTCCTGGCAAATATGTCACATGAAATCAGGACTCCGTTAAACGGTATCCTGGGTTTTTCTCAATTGTTGAATGATGATGCCATTAGCCCTGAATTACGCCGGGAGTATTCTGATATTATCAATAGTAACGGGAAAGTACTTACTAATCTGATTAATGATATTATTGATATCTCGAAAATAGAAGCAGGTCAAATCAGTCTTAAGAATGAAGTCATTGCTTTAAATGCCTTCCTGCTCGAATTGCAGTCTGTATTTCTTTCCACTCGGGAAATGAAGGAAAAACCTGATTTAAAGTTGAGACTTGTTAAAACGCTTGGTGATGATGTCAATATTATTAGCGATGAAGTCAGGTTGAGACAGGTTCTTACCAACCTGATCTCCAATGCAATTAAATTTACCGAAGTAGGTTATGTGGAATTTGGGTACGAACTTACCTATGATAGAGATTTTCTTAAATTTTTTGTTATAGATACAGGAATTGGCTTTTCAGAGTCAAAACAAAAAGTGATTTTTGACCGGTTTATGCAGGTTGATCACACTTCTACAAGAAAATACGGAGGTTCCGGACTTGGTCTGGCTATATCAAAAGGTTTTATTGATTTGATGGGCGGAAAGATATGGGCCGAATCAAAAACGGGAGAGGGATCAAAATTTTATTTTACTGTCCCATTTCGCATCAGTCAAAAAGAGACTCACAAAAAACAAGTTTCCAGAAACATTACAAAAGAACATAACTGGCAAGGAAAAAAGTTATTAATTGTTGAAGATGACCGGTTGAGTTATCGCTATCTTGAGGAGATACTGAAGCGTACCGGAGCGCTTATTCTTCATGCTTCAAACGGGAAAGAGGCAATTGACCTTGCTAATACACACAAAGACGTTGACTTAATTCTGATGGATTTGCAATTACCAGAGGTAAGTGGCTATGAAGCAACAGCTGAAATCAGGAAATTTAAAAAGGAGTTGCCGATTATAGCACAAACAGCTAATGCCATGGAAGAGGATCGCCGGCGGTGTATAGAAATCGGATTTACGGAGTATATTACCAAACCGATTTCAATAGATATATTGTATTCAACAATTGAAAAACACCTCAGGTAAACGTAAGCTTTCCTCATGTCCTCATTTTTCTTTATTACAGAAATAGCTATTTTTATTACCGGCATAGCTTATTTTCTTCTCATTCTTTGGTTTTACCTGGGATGGAGAAAATTAAGAACAACCCAACACCTCAAAACATTTAATCCCGTTACAGTCTCTGTTGTTGTAGCAGTTCGCAATGAAGAGGGCAATATTGAGAAATTAATCCGTGACTTATTGACGCAGGATTTTGACAACGAAATGTTTGAAATCCTAATTATAAATGACCATTCTGAGGATTATACCCAAAGAATTGTGAAGACTCTGGCGGAATCTGAAGAGAGATTACAACTGTTTACACTCCCCGATAATCTTTCCGGAAAGAAAGCTGCTGTTGATTATGGGATAAAGAATGCAAGCGGCGAAATGATTCTGCAAACTGATGGTGATTGCAGGGTTCCGGAAAAGTGGATAAGCAGTATGGTGAAATCTTACCTGGACTCTTCCCAAACCTTTGTTTCAGGGGCAGTAAGGATGGCAGGACCAAATACAGTTTTTGCCTGGTTGCAGGAGCTGGAGTTTTTTTCACTTATGGCCGCTGGTGCCGGTGCCATTGGAACTGGTCACCCGTTAATGTGTAATGGAGCCAACCTGGCTTTTTCGAGGAAGAAATACCTGAAAATGAATGATGCATTAAAAATGAATTTAGCTTCGGGAGATGATGTCTTTCTGATGTTTGCTTTTCATAGAAATTATCCGGGACGAATCGTGTTTAATAATTCCAGGGAAAGTACTGTCATTACAAAAACTACAGATACACTGAAATCATTTCTCTTTCAAAGGAAGCGTTGGGTCTCAAAAAGCAAGGCTTACCGGGATCCATATCTTATCGGTACAGCACTTATTGTACTGCTGTTAAATACAGGCCTTCTTATACTTCTATTGGCAGCTCTGGTAACGGATATGTATTTTCTTAAAATTTTCATTATGGTTTTTCTTGTAAAGAGCCTGGTTGATATAGTTTTGCTGAATGCTGTAACGGCTTTTTACGGGCGGCAATTATTGCTGTATCTTTTCCCTGTTGCTCAGGTGTTGTACATTTTTTATGTTACAGTAACTGCAATTACAGGAATTTGGGGTACTTTTACATGGAAAGGGAGAAATTATCTGGTATGAGCAAAATC
>DASQZP010000379.1:0-2313 GCA_035638655.1 Bacteroidales bacterium | reverse complement strand
ATTTCCTACCTTTGATTCATGAGGTTAAAAAGAACAGAAATAGAGATTATTACAGATATCATCCGGCAATTTGATCCCGGGGCTGAGATTCGTCTGTTTGGCTCCCGCGTCAATGACGATGACAAAGGCGGAGATATTGATTTGCTTATCCTCAGCAGCAAGATAAAATTACGCGAAAAACTTACTGTTCGCTACAAAATGAAAGAAAAACTCGGGGACAGGAAAATTGACCTGCTTGTTACAGAAAACCCCGCTACCTCCTTCACCAGACATGCTTATAAAAACAGTATCCTGCTATGACGAAAGCCGATCAACTGAACATACTGGCAGAAAACACGAACGCGCTAAGCCAGGCCATCAAATGGTTGGAACGATCCTTTTCTCAATGCCGACATCTCGATACTTCAGCCCTGTCTGACGATGAAACAGACCGTTTCGAAACACTCACCAGTCGGTTTGCACGGGTAACTGATCTGCTTTTCAGCAAAGTATTCAGAAGCATTGCTTACCTGGAAAAAGGGGAAGCCCTTTCCTGGCTGGATATGCTGATTTTTATGGAAAAGCAGGAAGTGATTGACGATGCTGACAAAGCGAGACTGATAAAAGAACTCAGGAATGACATTACACATGAATATATCATGACGAACCTGCCTGATCTGTTCAAAGAAGTCGTTGCTCAAAGTCCCTTATTACTCAGATATTGCAGCAACGCCCTGGCAAAAACAGAAAAATTAAAAAAGAAACTCAAAAATCTGTAGCGATTGTTCCAACCCTCTGGTAGTGCCTCCTGACAGCTATCGAATGAGAAACTGCGTTTCTTTTCCCAACCCGCAGCCCCTCAACAACTAAACAACTAAACAAATAAACAAATGATTAGTAATTAGTAAGTGGTAATTGGTAATCAACCAGTCACCAATCACCAATCACCCCAAACATAATCCCGGAACGCAAAGCCTAACCCTTGTGACAGTTTTCTTTTCCCAAAGCTATAGTATCATAATCAGCATTCCCTTCGGCTCCACTCAGGGAACTGGCTCCGCTCAGGGAACTGATGTAGCGGTGGTTGAGGGGGAGTAGCGGTGGTTGAGCGGAGCCGAAACCAAAGCGGAAGTAACCATGAAAAATAAACTTTTTTCCCTTCGGACTCAACGACTAAACACCTAAACAAAATATAACCACAAACAAAATTCTGAAACCGGGAGCCTACTTCGGTGTTACTCGCTCGCACAAGCCCGGCCATCAGCTGAATGCTACTCCCTCACACATGCCGTGCCACGGGCTGGTCGTGATCTTTGTCTCCCACAATCCTTCCCACTATCCTGACAAAGATTCGTGATCCTTGCCCACACCAGGCCCGCCCTGCAGCCAAAGGCAAGGATTCTGACTTCGGTCTTCCGTCTCAACAACACCTCAACAAATAAACAAAAATCATAATTCCGAAACGCGAAGCCCACTTCCGTCTTCGGTCTTCCGACTAAACACCTAATATATTTCCACATTATTATAACTTTTTGTATTTTTAATAGTCAAACAAAACTATAATTTAATGAAACAAAGGGTATATATTGATACTTCAGTAATCGGAGGATGCTATGACCAGGAATTTGAGGAATGGTCAAATAAGCTGTTTGATTATTTTAAGTCTGGAAAGAGAATTGCTGTTGTATCTGATATTACACTGGATGAGTTGACAGATGCCCCTGATAGAGTTAAAGAGAATTTTGAGACCATCCCTGAAGAGAACATAGAAATATTGACTTCGGATAGCGAATCGGGAGCGCTGGCTGACAAATACATCCTTGAAAGAGCTGTTTCAAATAAATATTATGAGGATGCATTACATATCGCTATTGCAACAATAAACCAGGTGAATGTTTTAGCGAGTTGGAATTTTAAACATATTGTCAATCTTGACAAGATACGATTATATAATGCTGTAAATCTAAAAAACGGATTTTCAATATTAGAAATCAGAACACCAAGAGAAATATTAAAATTTGAAGAAGATGAAAACTAATAAAGATTTCGACGCGGTTAAAATGATGCGTGACATAAGGAATAAAAGGCATAAAGAGTATTCATCAAACCCTCAACTGAGAGAGGAACGATTAAAAGAAATACGTAAAAAGTATGCCCGGAAAATAAAATCACAGCAAACAACGAGCCACTAATCCCACTCCCGCGAGTCTCCTGACTTGTGGTGTTGATTTCCGCCGCACTGGCCCATCTACTTGTGCCCGCTATAAAACAAATAAACAAGTGATTAGTAAATGGTGAATGGTGATTGGTAACCAGAAGCCCCGCCCGCTGCCC
>DASQZP010000378.1:0-2488 GCA_035638655.1 Bacteroidales bacterium | reverse complement strand
TGATTATTTTATTTAAAAAAAATATTTGAATTTATGGGATTAGGTTTTTGATAGTATTAATAATATGTACATTAAGTCAGACCAGTGTTATAAAATGTCCTGAAAAATCACAGTTAATATTCATATATTTATGCAAGAAACTAAAATTTCAGCTTAATCTCCACCAGTTTTTTAATATCCTCCAAAGGGTCTTCATTCTTCACATCAATCCGGATACCGCGGCCTTCGGCATATTTTCGTGCTTGCTGCAGCTCTGTTTTTATACTTTCAGCCACATTGCTTTCCAGAATAGTATGCATGGCTTTGTCGCCGAAAATAAAAGCTACTTTAAAATATAACTCCCTGGGAAGTAAGTAAATGATTGCCCTTTTCTTGTCTTTGATCCTGAAACTCCAGCCATACTTTTTACCGGGGAAATTCCATTCTCCCTCCCCATTGGGATATTGTTCCATTACAAAATCCCTGATTCTGATCCATAAATCAAAGGTATTGCCCAGATTGTCTCTCAAATCTCTTTCGGTGGGCATCATAGCTTTGTCCTGAAAAATACTGGAATCTTCCATAATAATTGGTTTTATGGTTTGGCTTTGTTGGCAAGAACAATTGTATGCCTGATAAGTTCTAATCCTCCTGAAGTGCCGTGTCCGGGAACAACAAACTGCGCATCCGGAAACCTGGTCAGCAGACGGGTCAGGGTTGCGGGGTAGGAGGAAAGGTCTCCATCCGTAGTGTTCCCCAGGTTTGCAGCATTCATACTTTTGACCATACAACCGGCAAAAAGCACTTTTTCCGAAGGAATCCAAACGGCGATGTTATCTGTTGAATGGGCAGGTCCCGGATAAAAGCAAAAAACGTCGATATCTCCCAGTTGGAGACGGGCAGAATCATTGAATCCTTTGTCTGGAACAGGCAGGTGTTTATCGTGGGCTATGTTGATGGTTAGCTGATTAGCCAGTGAAGGGATACGCATATTTTGAAGGTAGGCCAGTCCGCCCATGCAGTCGCTGTGCCAGTGATTGGGGGTAAAGCCTTTAATTTTCAGTCTCATGGTGTAGGTAAGCCAGCTGACCAGCGCTCCGGTAAGAGAATCAGTGACAGGTGTGTCGAATAGCCAGGCTTCATCACTGTTTACAAGGATCATACCATTGGAAGGGTAACGACCAAACTGAGGAGAATTATGCCAGGAGACATGCATCCAGACATGGGGCGTTAGCCTGACAATTGCCAGATCATTACTGATATATATTTTTGTATGATCCTCCTGTGAATAACCTGAACAAACGAGGGAAATAAAAAAAAACAGAAGGATTATTTTTTTCATTGGTGATTTCTGTTAAGCATTAGCAAATTCTATCGTAAATATACACACTTAATTGATACGTTGGCGATACGAGTCACTATATTTCACTTCTTCCGAGTTTCGGGTAGTGGTAATACCTGCAATTGTTATTACTTGTGCCTTCACTGCTACGGCACGATTGTATCGTGTGGTTATATATAAGTTCCCTCCACTGGTGCAAGTCTCCTGACTTGTACCCTTCTTAACAAGAGACGCACGGCTGTGCGTCTTTACATGCCCCGGAATGAAAATCAGGTGAAGCGGGGATATGTTAGGACCACTGATTGACGGATGCGGCAGGGAGAAGAGGGGGTAGCCGCAATACCCCGGGCTTTGATATCTCAGCCTTTCAGGCTGGGTTCACATCCGGTTATAACGCGAAGCCCACCTTGTTACTTTGTTTCTTTGTTACCTTGTTACCTTGTTTCTTTGTCACCTTGTTACTTTAGAAACTCCCTCACACAATCCAAACACAAGAATTCCGACTTCCGACATACTTCATACCTCATACTTAATCAAGCCATCAGGCTTTTAAAAGCCTCGTAAACAAGAAAAGCCGGCCAGACTATTGCCTTCAGAAAACCCAGTACACCCATCCAGAAACCTGTTGCGTGTGAAATGAAATATACCGCAGCTCCAATGAATCCCAGACCATACACGGCATTTGAAGTTGCATTGCCACTTGCATTTTTTTCCATTTGATTACCTCCCTGTTAGATGATAAATTTGTTTTAAAACGGCGAAATTACAGACAAAATTCCTTTTCACTTGTATATTTGTTGATGCAAATTACAGTTTTTCAATTAATTATAAAATTTTTCAATCAAAATTTATTTTTGGGACCTGTATATCACCATATTTATTGCTGATTATCAATCCGGTATTCCGCTTTTTCCTTACTTTCTCTGATAAAATCATCTACATTATCCAGTTCAGGAGATTCTTTCAATGAATTCCAGTTAAAATTTTCATCAAAAGGGTCCAGGGCTTTCCGGGGATCGAAGATTCTGCTGTTCACCGGAACAGCATCAAAAGGAGTAAAATCAGGCTGATCAGTAAAAAAATCACCCAGGTCACTGGCTCCGGCATCATACTGGTTCAAATAGGGAATATTCAGAATATTCCAGAAAGTTTTAAATATGCTTCCAA
>DASQZP010000377.1:0-4376 GCA_035638655.1 Bacteroidales bacterium | reverse complement strand
TAAAATATTCTTTTTCTTTAAGTTCAAAATATTCAATGATTGCTGCTAAATCGTGACCTTGTGCTTCGATCCCAAATGAAACTTTTCCTTTTACACGGGAAGATCTTTTTTCACGAGTTTCAACATAAATTACGGGCACGCGCCTGGCGAGGAAAGACAACATATCGTAAAAACTATCAATTAACGTAGCCAATCCGGTTACCATAATTACAGGTATAGTTAATTCAGGTTTATCAGGTAAAAACCGAATAATACTTAAGATTACATTTTCTTTTACTGGTACGGAAAAAGATTCCTTTGAAGTGCCTTCGATGTTTATTTCATTTTCCATGCTGTTCATGTTGATCGTTGGAATTAACGGATTTAATAATTCGACAATTAAAGTTAAAAGATTTGTACAAATCTTTCATGATTTAGTTATTAATTTATTTTGGATAAATATGATGTTATATTGATAAAAATTCGTAACTTGTAATATTCTTTGAGACAGATAGATAATACCAAAACTTATGGGAGAAAATTTTTTTGACCAAAGTATTTCAAGGGAGTTAAATCTATCATCAAATTGTCCTAAAAACCTGGCCGAGCTTATTTTTAAGCCCCTGGAATCCAGAAATGAAGACTCAATTATCCTGTTGAGTCATGATAGCAATAAGTATGTTGAAATCACATTAGCCCGATTTCGATTTATAATGTTTTCACTTTACAAAGAATTTTCGGAAAGAGGAATTCAGATTGGTGAAACCGTATTATTGACCAGTATAGCAGGTAACAATGAACTTTTCATTGCTCTCATGTTTGCTGCACTTACCTCCTATGGTGCAAGGGTTTTGTTACCAATGTTTCCTGAAATAAGTGAACTCCCGGAATGGCTTCAAAAAAATAAATGTCAGATTGCTATTTTACCGGAAGAAGATATATTATCGCTGCATTGCCATTACAAAGAAAAACAAATCATAAAAGAGATCAGAAAAATTTCGTTTAAGAGGAAACTTAAATGTTTTGATATTTTTACTGATTTTAAAATCAGGAAACTTCTCTATGATGGTATAGAACGGATGAATTATGTTAATGATGATCTTTTTAAGGAAGTCATTCATCATTCAAATTTTGAAACTGAGTCATTTTTAATTACCACCTCCGGTTCAACAGGAATATCAAAGCTTGTTTGTTACTGCCAGGGAGCACTTATTCTCAGTTGCCTGAGCTGGCAACAAGCTGGTCTTTTTGACGACAACCTGCTTGGTGGGCGCTGCTTCACGCCAATGTTCACCCATACTATGGGCATACGCGCTTTTTTTAATGCGGTCTGGACCGGACATCCAGTTTGTATCATTAACACCGAATGGTTCCTTGAAAAACCTGAAACTGTCCGGTACCTCCTCCTTAAAATGCTTCCGGAGCATATTACAGGGGGACCATCAATTTACAACCTTTTACTTGAACTTATGCGGTGTTTTCCGGAATTAAAAAACGAATTGCCCCGCGCCTTCAAAACTTTAATCTCGAGTGGAGCTCCTATTGACAAGAAAACAGTCAGGGAAATTGAATCTACTTTTGGATTAAAGATCTATAATGCATTTGGCACTACTGAAACGCAACAAATTTTAAATTCAATTCTCCTTCCTTCTTCCGGCAAATCAGAAAGAGAGTCACTGGGAGCTCCTTTACCGGGAGTTAAAATCGGGTTAAAAAAAATAAAAGGAGACGGGGAATTATATGAGCTTCATGTTAATTCTATATTTGGGATGAAAAGAGATTCCCTCTTTAAATGGTCTCCTGTTAACATACCAGGTGATTTTTTTTATACAGGAGACATCGTTCGTTTGAAGGATAAAAACCTGATTTTTTATGCCGGCCGGGAAAACAGGGATTATATTAAAGATGGATTCGGAGTAAAAATCCCTGTTGTCAGGCTTCATAAGTATTACGAAAGCTTGTTCGCGAAATCAGGCCACATTGAATTATTTCCTGTCAAAGGAATTCCGGGTCTTGCCGCGCTAATTTTCATTAAAAACAGTGATTTTCCTGAAGGCATTGTCTCTAATGAGAAGTTAATTAAACAGTATGAAGGGATTATTTCTGAAGTAAATAACAGACTGCTTAAAATCCTGGAGCCATTTGAATACAGGCATCGTTCCATAATCAGATTTACCCTTGTTAATTCTGAAACGCCAAAAACTATCAAAGGCACAGTTTCAAGTTTCCAAATAGGAATACTTTACAACGAAACTATTAGTAATCTTGTTGATCCCCTGGGATGCGGACGACACATTAAAAATATTGAGACTTCTGATACTCAACTTACATCATTTACCCAATATCATAACTCTTATTTTGGAAAAATGATGTTATCTCTGGCCATCGACTATTCATATCATAAATCAGAAAAGGATTCACTTTTTACAATTGAACAAGGGAAAGAGCTTGAAATACTTGATTTCACGGGAGGGTTTGGAACAAATCTGTTAGGACACAATAATAAACGTATAAATCAGGCAGTAATGGGTTTTCTCAGCAGAAAAGAAATTCCACTGTCAGACCAGGGAAGTATCCAAAAGTATGCAGGCGAGCTGGCAGAAAAGTTGAATTTGATGGTTGGAACCCTTACTCACAAGGATTTTAATGTAATATTTGGTTCTACTGGCTCTGAAGCCGTCGAAATCGCGATCCATCATGCCTTCCTGGAATGGAAAAACTTTTTTGAGAAAATGCGGAAAACTCAATTCGAAAAATATGGTTACGAGGCTGGTAGTTTAGTCACTAAAATATGGGATGAAAACGCTGCAAGGCTGGCAGAAAGTGATGTATATCTTCTGGGACTGAAAGATGCCTTTCATGGGCACAGCTCTGGAGCCAGGACCGTTTTGGGGAACAATCAAAAAAGAGAGAAATTCAAGAATATACTGGGCGTCAAGTCCATTTTAATTGACGATAAATCTGAAAATTGGCAAGAACAAGTTGAGCACGCTGTAAATGGCTCGCAAATTAAACTGAAAAAGGTATCATGGAGAATGAATTCCTATGTTTGTGAGGAGTTTGAATTTCCAAATCTGATTGGAGCAATTGTTGAACCTATAATAGGCGAAGGAGGAATTCGTATCGTGAATCCTGAATTTTTAAAATATCTGTCCGGATTCGATTTTCCCCTGATCATGGATGAAATTCAATGTGGTCTGGGACGTGCTGGTACTTTTCTGGCCTCCTTCGGAATTAATGCCAATTACTATCTTTTCGCCAAGTCACTTGGTGGTAATGTGGAAAAGATCTCAGCTGTATTGATCGAAAAAAGCCGGTACATCAGAGAATTCCCCGACTTGTATAGTTCAACTTTTGCCAATGGTGGGCTGGCAGCAACAATAGCTCTTGAAACGTTAGCGATCATCGAAAAGGATGATATCATAAGAATAGCACATGATAAAGGAGAAATTTTAGCACGAAAACTTAATTCGGTCAGGAAGAAACACCCCGCTGTAATTTCAGAAATTACCGGGAAAGGCCTGATGCAGGGAATCAGATTTTGTGATTTTTCAAAAAGTAATAAGATATTTTTTCGTTGTCTTTACAACGAAAATTACCTGGGGTTGCTCTTTTCTGCCTATTTGCTTTTAAAACACCGCGTCAGGATACTACCCTCCATTTCATCACCCAACATTTTGAGAATTGAGCCATCGGGGTACATCACCAACCAGGAAATTAGCAAGCTTGAATCAGCATTGGAAGATCTTTGTTGGAATATTGAAAACAACCATATGTATGAAATCTTCAAACCCCTGATGGATAATGACCTGTTTACCGATAACAAAGGTAAAATTCCGAAGGAAGGTTTTATGTATACTGGCATAGATGAGCCTTCAGCAGGAGCTGAAAAGGTAGCCATTATTGCTCATTTTGTTTATCCTGATGCTGAACTAAGGGCTCTTGATAAGGATTTATGTAAAGCTTCAGATACTGGCTTGCGTATTCTTTTTAACCGGTTCCAGATGTTGATGCAAGCTAAACCTTTTTTACTTTTCTCAAAAAATATAATGAATGGGAAAATACATTTCAGCTTTATTGCCCTTGCGGTTGATTCGGCAGAACTGGATAAATGCATCAGGCAAAGGAAACAAGGGAAAATAAATGAAAAGATTCAGGATGCTGTAAATCTTGCCCGGGAACTAGGAATTAAAACAGTTAGTCTGGGAGCCTATACATCAATAATTTCAAACAATGGTATGGCACTCGTGGAATCGGGAGATACAAGAATAATTACAGGAAATACATTGACTGCTGCATCGGGAATTATAATGTTGAAAAGAGAAATTCAAAGCCATTCGACTAAAAATAAGATAAATATACTGGGAATTATTGGTGCCTCAGGAAATATCGGGTCT
>DASQZP010000376.1:0-2669 GCA_035638655.1 Bacteroidales bacterium | reverse complement strand
ACACACGACCAGTTGATACAGCTCATGGTGGGACGAGATCTGAAGGACAGTTTCAAAAAAGAAAACACCATCATGGATAATGAAGTCCTGCGCGTGGAAAACCTTACATTCAGAAATCCGGAAAACAAGAATGATTACCTGGTCAATGATGTCAGCTTTTCGCTCAGGGAAGGTGAAATTCTGGGCATCAGCGGGCTGATGGGTGCCGGACGTACCGAGTTGCTCGAGGCTATTTTCGGGTTGTATCCCAAAAATGTTTCCGGCAGAATTATCATTGATGGTAAAGAACGAAAAATCAGGAGTGTGAATGATGCCATCGCTGCCGGAATTGCCCTGGTCCCCGAAGACCGTAAACTCCAGGGTTTAATCATCAACATGAACGTGGCTAAAAACACCAGTTTGGCCAGCCTCGACAAAATCTCAAATTTTCACTTCATCGATAAAAAGAAGGAGGCTGAACTCAGCAAACAGTTCATAAGGAAACTTAACACCAAAGTTTCTTCTTCCAAACAGGTAGTGGAAAAGCTAAGCGGAGGAAACCAGCAAAAAGTAGTGATCGCAAAATGGCTGGCTACCAACCCCAAAGTGCTGCTGTTAGACGAGCCGACACGTGGAATTGATGTGGGTGCTAAAAGTGAAATATACAAACTGATCAGTGAGTTGGCTGCACAGGGGATGAGTATCGTTTTTGTTTCATCTGAGCTTCCCGAGATACTTGCCATCTCTGACAATATCCTTGTTTTATCAGAATCAAAATTAACTGCCAGGCTGAGTCGGGCTGAAGCCACTGAAGAAGTGATTATGAAAGCTGCCCTTATTGAAAAAGAATAAATATAAAACAAATGAATACTACAGAACTAAAACATAAATTAATACAATTTCAATCCATTATTGCTTTGGTGGTGATGTGCATTGTCCTGAGTTTTTTGAGTGACCGCTTTCTGACAGGAGAAAATGCCTGGAATGTGATGCGTCAGATCTCTGTCAACATGATTATTTCGGTCGGTATGACATTGGTGATCCTCACGGGCGGTATCGATCTTTCCGTGGGCTCCATACTGGCTTTCGCGGGAGCTGTAACCGCGGGCATGCTGAAGTTTGGGGCTGAATTTACTAACCTGAACGTGTACATTGGGTTCACATTACTCGGTGCCCTGATTGGAGGTACGTTGGTCGGTGCATTTCTGGGCTGGTTCAACGGACTCACCATCACCAGGTTTAAAGTACCACCCTTTGTGGCAACACTTGCAATGCTAACCATTGCACGTGGTCTGACGATGCTTTTGACGGGTGGTTTCCCGATCACCGGCCTGGGCGACAACATGGCATTTATCGGAACCGGTTGGTTTTTGGGTATTCCCATGCCCGTCTGGATTTCTGCTATCGTGGTATTGGCGGCTGTTGTACTCACCAAACGCACGGTGCTGGGGCGACATATTTATGCCATTGGAGGCAATGAAACAGCAGCAGAGCTATCTGGTTTAAAAATCAAGAAAATCAAAATGATTGTCTATTCCATTGCCGGGGCACTGGCCGGAATTGGCGGCATCATTGTCACTTCACGGCTCGATTCGGCGCAGCCCAATGCAGGTTTCGGCTTCGAGCTGGATTCCATTGCTGCGGTAGTCATAGGGGGTACCTCGCTGTCAGGAGGAAAAGGAACGATCATGGGAACCGTTCAGGGCGCATTGATTATCGGTATCCTGAATAACGGATTGGTACTGCTTAATGTTTCACCCTTCTGGCAACAGGTAATCAAGGGACTCGTGATTTTGATGGCAGTGGTCATTGAGAAGTTTAATTCAAAAAGTGAATAAAATTAATTAATGTCTGTCCATAATGTCCGATAACTGCGTTATGGAATTATTGCGGTTGGAGAGGAAATGGATTCTCCTGTAATAATAATGATAGTATCTTAACCAATACTCAAATAAATGAAACGTTTTCTTTTACTATCCATTTTTGCATTTAGTTTATTTAATTTTGCGTTCACACAGAGTGCAAGATTGCGCGTAGTCATCTCATCTGATTTTCCGCCGCTGGACGTTTGTATGAGTGGTTGTGCGGCCGATCATACCAGCGATCCCGATGATGTGCAGTCGATGGTACGCTTCCTGCTTTATGCGAATGAATTTGATATAGAGGGATTAATCGCTTCGTCGGGCACATTTGCCAATGTGGCAAATAAGCAAAATATGCTTGACATAATTGACCTCTATGGCAAGGTATATAATAACCTTGCAGAACACGATTCCCTTTACCCCACTCCTGACTATTTGCGTTCGGTTACTTTCCAGGGACGTTCCGGAACCTGGGGCGGATCGGTCAGCAATAATATTGGCGAAGGCAAAGACAGCGAAGCTTCGGATTCGATCATCAGTATCGTTGACAGGCCCGATCCACGACCGGTTTGGTTTTGTTTCTGGGGCGACTGCAGCAATTTGGCACAAGCTATCCGGAAAGTAAAGAATACACGCAGTGCTGCCGACCTGCAAAAATTTCTCAGCAAGATTCGCGTCTATCAGATTGCTCACCAGGATAGTACGATTGATTGGATGCTTAACAATTTTCCGGATCTGTTCATAATCTATTCGCATTCAACCTACCAGGGTATGTTTGGTGGCTCAAATGATTCACTTGGAAATTTATCATGGTTAAATGCTCACATT
>DASQZP010000375.1:0-2520 GCA_035638655.1 Bacteroidales bacterium | reverse complement strand
CGGAAGTTACCTGTATCAGCAACCTGGATGTTGAGCAAGATTTCGGTAAAAAAATTTCTAAAGAAAAATGTCAAGTTATACCAAATGGTTACGATGAAGCAGATTTTCAATCAATTTATTTTAAGAATAGGCGGACATCCAAATTTGTACTGATGCACCTTGGTTCGATTGGCGTTGAGCGAAATCCCAGTGTAATGTTCAGGGTTATTGCACAGCTCTATCAAGAAGGGGTAATAAATGAAACAAATTTTGAAATTGTTTTTGTTGGTAAAGTGAATAAAGAAATTCATGAAACAATAAAGAACCTCAAAATAGAAAATCTATTGACATTTAAGGTTTATATTCCGCATAAAGAGGCTTTGAAAACAGCTGAAACAGCCACAGTGCTCTTATTACTTATCACTCAGTCCGCTAAAAACCAGAGAATCCTTCCTGGGAAAACATTTGAATATATGAGAATGAGAAAACCCATATTAGCCTTAGGACCTGAAGAAGGGGAAGTACAAACTATTTTTGAATCAACCAACGCTGGTAAAGTGATTGATTATAATGACGCGAGCCAAATCGAAAGTTACTTACGATTTCTTTTGCATACCTGGAAAAGCAAAGCAAGTTTTCAAACAGCTTCTGAAACGAAGGTAAAACAATATAGCCGAAAAAATCTGACCAGAGAATTGGCAAAATTATTTATCAAGATAAGTCATGAATAAATCTCGAAAACATTGGTTTATATACGGAGTCATCTTCGTCTTTAGTATTTTCGTTTTATATATATATGTGATTTTTCCATTCATAGATAAAGATATGCGAAAAGAACCCATATACGTACAAACAAATCTGTGGAATCAACGTGGCTTGGATACGCTTGGCTATTATTATTTGGAACATAAAAATATCCCCTCTGTTCACTCTTTACTGCAGAGCACTGAAGATAGTCTCTTTGTTATGAATACTTTGCAGCGCCATAAAAATACGGTTACACTCAAAAATTCTCAAAATCCTATAGCCCATTTTACGAACAACTATTCCAGTGCGACGGTTCATACTTACTCTTACTATTTAGAGACTACAAATTCAGTCTATCTTAAAATCTTCTGGAAAAATGTCATATGGATGGCAAATCATCTGGAAAATATCAACGATAGCACCGCGGTTTGGAAAAATGATAATTTAATTTACGACAAGTATAATCTTTTTTATGGCTGGCCCTCTGCTTACAGTCAAGGATTTGGCATCTCCGCCCTTTCCAGGGCATTTCAGGAAACTCAGGACTCAACTTATTTGCACTTAGCTGAAGAAGCCATGAATGCATTCAATGTACCCCTTACTCAGGGTGGGGTTCTCCTGAAAAAGAAAGGTGAATATTGGTATTTAGAATATCCAGGTTCACCGCCCGGCTTTGTACTTAATGGTATGATTTTTGGGATTTTGGGCATCTATGATTATTATAGAATAACGCATTCATCAAAAGCGCTGTGTTATTTCACGCGCGGCATTCAAACACTAAAGCACAATTTGTACCTTTATGATATGGGGTATTGGTCCAGATATGACCTGCTTTATTTTGGTTTCTGTGCTGGTTATAATTATCACAAGAACGTTCACATCCCGCAATTACATGTGTTGTTTGAAATCACTGGGGATGATGTATTTGACACTTATACGAAACGGTTTCAGGACTATTTGTCCGAACCATCTCTAACATGGTTTAAAATCAATTTTACACTTGATGCATTACAACGCCGACTGACGTATAAGAATCCACTAAAGCACTTTACAAAAGACCGTTTTGAATGAACTTGATCAAAAATAAATACATATTTTTTGGCTTGCGTGTTTTAAAGGATATTTTCAATCCTACACAGTGGGAACTTTGCTCTGAGTTCTCTTCAAAAGAATTAGGCCAATACTATTTTAAATTCACTGAGCAAGCGATGGAAAATCAAAAGGGAGGACAAAAAAGTATCGTCTTTGATGAGGATGGTATCCCAATGAGCCCCACCTATATCGATGTAAAAGACAAGGATTATGTCTATTTTCCTATTACGATCGGTCAGGTAGGGCTTGCTGTATTTCATACTTTCGTTCAATCTAGGAAACAAAAGGACAAAGAGCGTTTTTTAAAATTTGTTACCTGGTTTGCAGAAAACGGGAAATTTCGTGAAGACTTAGGTTATCGCTGGCTAACTGATGTTGCACTGCCGCAATATCATAACTCCGGTCCATGGCAATCTGCATTCGCGCAGGGGAGAGGTATTTCCGTCTTGCTAAGAGGTTTTCAATTAACAGGGGAAAAATATTTTGCAACTATTGCTGAACAAGCACTCTGGCCATTTAATAAGCCTGTTATCGAAGGTGGAGTTACTCAATTCACAGAATTTGGCCCATTTTATGAAGAGTATACTGCTGAGGTACCCACCTTGGTTCTTAACGGGATGATTTTTTCCTTATGCGGCCTTTATGACTTTGTCAGGGTATTTCCAGATAACAAATTAGGGAAGGAATTATTCTGGGAAGGCG
>DASQZP010000374.1:0-7182 GCA_035638655.1 Bacteroidales bacterium | reverse complement strand
TTCAAGATTTTTGGTTTACTTTTTCATCCCCGCCTGCCAGAGAACTTGTTCGGCGGACAGGGATTGGAAAAAGTAAAAGCCCGTCTGGCTTGAAGACAAATAATTAAATATGAAAAAATAGAGCATATCAAATAAGATAAATTTAAAGAGTTATTATAAAACTAAAACTAAAACTAAAAGTAATTTTATAATAGAAAACAAGTTTTATTCATGATTGCTGATACTCATTTAATATTTTTATAAATTTAGATAAAATAATAACCAAACCCTATAAAATATGAAAACCAACCTGTTACAATCAATCATTTTTATTTCTCTGGTATCGGTTATAATATCCTGTTCAGGGAACCGTGGTGAGTACGCTGATTATTTGCCGGCTTATGACAGTCTGTGGCCTGCCGTTTCGGCCACTGTACAGCAGAGCTGGGATTCAACAATAACCAGTCATCCTCCTTTGCCAAAAACCTATACCTCTGTTGCAAAAGGTTCAGGGATCATGATTTACTGGGATACTTATTTTATTAATAAAGGGCTGCTGGCTGACGGAAGAGATTCGCTGGCACGGAATAATGTGGATGATCTCATGTTCTGGGTCGATTCAATTGGCTATGTACCCAATTCCAATTTCTCATCGGGTTTTACCAGATCGCAGGTGCCTACGCTCTCTTTGATGGTAATGGATATTTACCAAAATATGAAAACTCCGGATACCTCCTGGCTGCATCATGCCTACCTTTCACTTAAAAAGGAATACCGGTTCTGGACGGATACTACTGCATCTGCGATAGAAGATCATTCCACGGATGTTTCCGGGTTGCAGCGTTATTCAAGCCATGCATCTGAAATGGACCTGCTGAAAATGTACACCAGTGTCCTGACAAAACGATTTACATATCCAACCAATGTTCCTGTGCCAATGATGAAAAAAGTAGCTGGTTCATTCATGGCTGAAGTGGAATCTGGCATGGATTTCACCCCGAGATTTGAAAACCGCTGCTGCGATTTTATCCCGGTTGACCTCAACAGCTATCTGTATCTCTATGAGATGAATTTTGCACAAATGGTTAAAGAACTTGGACTGTCCGGTGAACCTGACTGGGAAAAACTGGCTGTTTCCAGAAAAGAAAAGCTGAATAAATATTGCTGGGATGCTGAACGCGGGTTGTATATGGATTATGACTTTAAAAACAAAAGGTTCAGTAAAACAGCTGCAGTCACTGCTTTCGTGCCATTGCTGGCAGGGATCGCGTCTGATGATCAGGCAAAACAAACTGTTGATCACCTGGGATTGTTTGAATATGAATATGGAGTAGTACCCTGTGAAAAGCAGGATAAAGACAATATCTTTCAATGGGATTATCCATCTGTAATGCCGCCATTGCAACTTCTGACCATGGATGCGCTCCTGAAATATGGCTATAAGGAAGATGCAAAAAGACTGGCTGTAAAATACCTTGACATGGTTGCTAAAAATTACCTTTATCCGGTACCCGACAATTGCAAATCTCAGGGTGAAGAATCAATGAACCAGAGAGAAAAGGGGTTGTTGTGGGAAAAATACCTGGCCAACGGATCAATTGATGACAATGTGTATTGCGCAGAACAACAAATGGGTTGGACAGCAGGTGTGTATGAGTACGCCAGTAAATTATATGATGAACTGAAATAGTATTGTATACTTTATAGAAACATCTAAACTGTCAGACACCTTTTCAGAAACCATATTAATTTTGATATTTGTCGGGGTTACCTCTCAGTTATCAAAATCTCAGGAGGTGTCTGACAGTTGGATGCAATATTATCAAAAAAGCCTGCCGGAATCCCGGCAGGCTTTTTCCCATTAACATTAAAAGCTGAGTTAACGAATAATAACTTTTCGTGTGTACACTCCGGTTTTACTGTGTATCCTAAGGTAATACAAACCAGGCCTATAATCTGATACATTCACACTTTCCCTGAAATTACCATACCCGGAAACCTTTTTATTATACAATACTTTTCCGTCCGGACTGATAAATTCAATGATAATTTGTCTGAATTGAGTGGTAATTACCTCGATATTGATCATCTCGTGCGCCGGATTCGGATACACATTGACATTACCATCAAAAGCAGTAAAGGAATTAATCGCCGTTCCCAGTTCAATATATACTGAATCAGTGGTTGTGCATCCGTTCTCACCAGTTACCGAAACACGGTACCATCCTTCATTAGCTGCTACGAATGTCCGATTTGCACTGCCATCCTGCCAGAGATAACCGGCATATTCTTCTCCTCCATCCAGCGTATGGGGCAAAGTAGTTTTCAGGGTATCGTTGGTACCACCTCCCAGGTCAATCACTGGTGAAGACTTAACTGAAACCGTTTTAACAAGCGTGTCATTTCCGGGAACCAGGTCAGATTCAAAGTGGGTGAAGAAAGATATATCAGCCGATTCTTCGCTTTGCACCACTACGGGAATGTTTAATGTATGACTAATTGTTGTACCACTGGGGAATATTTTATCAAGCTTGAAACTTTCTGTTACGGGTTCCCGTCCTTTTACCTGATACCCGACTTGCAGTGAAGTCCCTCTGCCCGGATTGGTATTCCCGATATTGCTGATTTCCACTGTGGCAGTATTGTTGTTTCCCCGGCAAACACTTTCATCCATGGTTACATTACTTAGACTAAGATCGTTTATAAGGAAATAAAGGTATACCGTATCTCCTCCCTGACAATTACCGGTGGTATCGGTTACAATCACACTGTAATTTCCTGTTTCGTATGCAGTAAATGTCTGTCCGGTGGAGCCGTCCTGCCATTCATAGGTGTAATTTTCATGAATTCCGGCATCAAGCGTATATTCCAGCGCTTCAATGACCTGTTCTGCCTGCAGCGTTACCTGCGGATAACCATATCGGTCAATATCTGCCATCACCGTATCGTTTGAATGGTCAAGGTCGCCGTTGAAAACCGGGTAAACCTCAAGGTGATAGGATCCGTGTGTGCTCAGGTCAATTTGCTGATTGAAAGTATAAGATAAATAGCTGTCCGGCACAAAATCCTGAGCCATTACCGCCGTATCGGTAACCGGTTCACCGCCATTCAGAGAATAGGTTATAGGTAGCCTGTCATTGGCATAAAGCGTATCTGTGCCACTATTGAACAGTTTAACTGTCAGGTCTTCTGCCTTAAGATCACACGAAGTTTGCGGACTTACCAGTTCAGCAGCCGTGATATCAGGATAAACAAAGGTTACTTTTATCGTATCGCTGTTCAGGCAGCCATGCTGATTGGTTACAGTAACCCAGTAATTCAGTGTGTTTTCAATATCCAGTGTGCTGTCAGTGGAATTATCATTCCACAGGTAAGTAAATGTTTCACCTTCTCTTCTGTACTTTCTTGCATCCAGCGTATATTGCGTATTTCTGATGACAGTATCGGCTCCCATATTCACTACGGGATTATTATAGATAAATACCGTATCCGTCAGGGAATCGTTTTGTTTTCTTAAGTCTGATGCAAGTTCCGTGAAGATATTGAAAGCCCAGGTTTCTTCACCACCTGAGGCAGCAGGTTTGCTGAAAGTAAGCACCCTGTTTTCACCCGGCAGGATATCCAGTGGCATGGTAAACGTATCCCTGCTTACGGCAAGCTCATTCAGCCTGTAGGTAGCCGGGATCTTTTCGCCTGTCAGGATGGTGTCAGTTCCGGTATTGACCATTCGTACACTGACATAATGGGGATTCCCGTCTTCACAAATTGTTGTTGGCTGCATCAGCTCGGTCAGTGATACATCATGTATCTTGAGGAAAACATAGGCACTGTCCTGTGCCGGACATCCATTGGCATCCCAAATGGTTACGCCGTGATAGCCGGAGGTATCTGCTACAAAGGTTTGTTCGGTAGAACCATCTTCCCATTCATAGGCACTATAACCGGCTCCGGCATCCAGGGTATAAGTCAGGGCTTTGATAGTTGTATCCTGCCCGACAGAAACTGTGGGATAGCCATAGACCTGTACCGATGAAGCTGTAGAATCATTTTCAGGTATGGAATCATAGGGATGATATGACCACGCCTTAAACTGATAGCTGGTCAGGGAAGTCATATCCAGTGGTTCTTTGGTAAACGTGTATGGATAGGTCCCTCCGGGAGCCAGATCGGTAGACAATGTTATGGTATCTTCTATCACTATACCATTGTTGAAGGTGAAAAATACATTCACCTGCCGGTTTTCAGTAATTGTATCGGTACCAAAATTTCTTACCTGAACTTCAACATATACGCTGTCTCCCAGTTCACAGGATGAGACAGGGTAGAGGATGCTGTCAATTCCGATATCAGGTACCAGTGACTCAATAACGATGGTGTCTCGTGTAGCACAACCATTTCCGGCTGTATCCGTAACGCGGAGCGTATAAGTACCTGCATCCGGCACATCAAATACACTGTCGGTGGAGCCGTTGCCCCACAGGTATTCGTAGCCGGGGTTATAAACCGGTTGCAATAGTAACGTATCCGGGAAAGCAGAGAACACTGAATCGGCCAGGTTGGTAACCGGATTGGCCAGTACCTCAAAAGTGAAGCTGGCAGTATCGTTGCTTACCTCACCATAATAATGCGGATCGGCCTCAATAAGCGGATAAGCTTTGAGTGTATAGGATCCGGCTCCCCCGATGGGTGCCGGTTTGGTCAGACGGAACTGCATGGTGTCATTTACCGACCACTCAGCGGGGATCAATAATGTATCGATGACAGTGGCTGATGTGTTTACATCCAATCCAATTATTAAGGTATCATTCGCATGAACCGGCCGTATTCCAAAATTCTTCAGGGAAATATATACCAGATCAGAATTAATATACTGACAATCGGTATGAAGCGAATCAATGGAGATTGCACCCACATCATAGGGCGCATTATAAATGTTGACATCGTCGAATGCAAATCCTTCAGCAATGTTACTTGAATCGCTTTTAAAGACCATCCTGAATTTCACATCCGGTTCCCCGGCTAAGGTATCCGGAAGGATTTGCCTGGCTCTGATCCAGCCGTTACTGTTGCCCGACCAGCCTTTTCCAAGGGAAGTGATGGTGTCGTTATTATACCAGTTCCAGTCCCAGGGATATGCATGATGATCAGTAAGTAACCATGTATTGCCCCCGTCAATCGAATAATACAGTGCCACACCGTCTTCTCCGTTGATCAGATTATAATTGATCTTAAAATCTAAAACCGGTTTTTCTGCTGCCGAAAAATCAAAGCATGGGCTCTGCAGCCAGGCCGAGTCGAGATCAGGATAAAACTGGTTCAGATTGGTAGTCCAGGCTTTTTGACCGGAAGCAGCATGGTTAATGATAAACCCTTGTGGGGTCCCGTACTTCCATAGGTGATTTACCTGATCGGGTTGCCAAACACCGGTGTTTGTCTCGAAATCCTCACTATATGGCAATGCCAGGTATGGAATAGAATACAGGTAATGAGAAAGCATGTTGTTAGTTTCATCCTGATCACCAGTTAATGCTGTCTTGATTGCCACTGAGGGATAAATGCCCTGAGTGGAAAGATCAGCTTTTGTACTAAAAGTAAATATGGCGCTGTCTCCCGGATTCAATGGTACTGCAGTAAATGATTCGGTAACCCAGGATGTACCACCATTAAGTGTATATTTCATGTCAAACGGATTGGCAATGGGTTCGGCACCATTGTTTTTTACCCAGGCGGAAACTTCTTCCTGGCCCAGTTCGCAACCGCTGTTGGGAGAAATCCAGGCAACGGCTGCAGCATCCTGCGTAATATAATTACCGGTTACAGCAACATCATCAATATTCCATCCTGAATAAACAGCAGAGGAATCGGTGGGGCCCAGCGAGAATTTTATCCTCACCTGTTTTTTTCTATTGGTCAGGGTTGAAATATCATAGGTGGTAAGTTCCCATTTATTTTTGAAGTAAAGGTCATCCGTGCTCCAGATGTTGTGCCAGGTGGTGCCGTTGTCGTTACTGACTGCAATAAATGCCGAATCCAGTTTTTCAAGATTCAGCCAGCGGTAAAAATCAAGCCGGATGTCATTAAAATAGTAACAATTGATCGGTGGACTTACCGCTTCATTGGCATTTTTGCTGATTGCATTTTCATAGTCACCGGGATAAGAACCAATACCAGTCAGGTCATTTCCCAACAGGGTATCACCACTGAAGGCCTGGGCGGGGTCAGAAAAGCCCGATGAACCACCAAGTCCCTGTGGTTCGTTTCTTTCAAAATCACCTGTCAGTGACCATCCTCTGTCAGTTTCAAAATCATCGAAAAAGATGGATTGACGGATCATTCTGTTGCCAGCCGGATTGATCTCCTGAGCAGGATACAAGGAATCGCTGATGGCAATATCACCAGGAACCACTTTACAATCAAGAAAGTCGCCATGCCTGGCTGTATCTACTACATCATAAGTGACCCATAAGGTATTTAAACCTGATTGAAGAGTCAAATTTAGGTCCCTGAAAGTAATTTTGCCATCCGTGAAACGATTACCTGTGGTTAATAAGTTATCACGGGAAAATAAGGTGTCGGAAGTATAGAATAATTTTACACCATTGCCCAGAATATCATCATCGTTGGTGTTAAGTGAAGTTATGGAGAGTGAATCAAGTCTTTTGCTGCCATCATTTCCGTAAATGTTTAAATCCAGTCGCAGGATGGGATTAAACAGAGATCCGGATGGAACAAAATTATTACTGGCTGTTGCCCCCTGGATATCTTTAACAAAAAGCTGTATAGTATCGGTTTCCACCACTTCTACATTATCCAGGCAAACCCCGTAGCCGATTCCTGTTTTAGCTTCAAATGCAATGTAAACATCTGTAGAAAGCACACTATCCGGGATATTGTACTCGTCCTGTGTCCAGTTGTCAATAGGTGTGGTGAATTCTCTTACGGTTGTCCAGGGTCCGGTGGGGCTGTGTCCAAACTGAATTTTCAGCTGATCATTACGGCTGTTATACTCACCCTGGGTATGCCAGAAAGTAAGTTTGGGTTTGCTGGCTTCACTCAGGTCAATTTTTTTGGATATCAGTCTGGTAGCCTCTTCGTTGGTGCTGCTGTAGAAAAAATAGGCATTGTAACTTCCCTCGTAAGCGTGTGGTGGTGTCCCGCTATTGGGGATTTCAGGGTTAGGAGTATAACCACCATCCTGGTATT
>DASQZP010000373.1:0-4159 GCA_035638655.1 Bacteroidales bacterium | reverse complement strand
AAGCAACATATTGACCATTAAGAAAACATCAAAGACTTATTCTCCCTGGAGTTCGAAAATTTACAGTGTGAGGAATTCCTTCAACCGTATTTAATACGTTGGAGTGAATATTTGATATTATTTTAAAATAAAAAGTGTATTCTGAAAAATGAAAGCATATAAATTTACCATCAACGGAAACGATTACGAGGTTGAGATCAACGAGATTGAGGATAACCTTGCCAAAATTGAAGTCAATGGCACTCCTTATGAAATTGAATTGCACAGGGAGGTAAAACGAAGTAAGACACCAACGCTCCTCAGGCCTGCTGTGCCTGAACCACAAAATAAAAACATTGAACGCAAAGCCGGGGGCCACAAAACGCCGTTGACTGCTCCTTTGCCTGGCAGTATTCTCCAGGTGTTTGTCAAGCCGGGCGACCAGGTGAAAAAGGAACAAAAGCTGGTGCTGATGGAGGCCATGAAGATGGAAAATACAGTGTTGGCTGAAAAAGATTGTGTGATTGAATCGGTAAAAGTAGCGCCCGGCGACACCGTGCTGCAGGGAGATGTATTAATTGAAACGGCTTGAGGATTATGAAAAAATTTATTTTAGTCATTGCAATAATTGGTTTACTGGCCGGGTTGCGGAGTGTTTTCAATGATGCACAGGCTGAGGAAAATGCACAGGCCGGCATTCAGCAAACGGAACAAACTACAACCAATTCCACAACTATAACCGAAAAAGGTACCCCGGAAAAAGGCAGCGCCATTGCCGGACTTAAGAAGTTTTATTCATATACCGGTTTCAGAAATGCTTCCAAAGGGAACCTGATCATGATTGCCGTGGGACTGTTTTTTATTTTTCTGGGTATCAAATATGAATACGAGCCTTTGCTGCTGATTCCCATCGGGACAGGGATTATTATCGGGAATATACCATTCTTTCAGGATGGTGGTTTTAACCTTCAGCTGGGGATTTACCAGCAGGGCAGTGTGATGAATTACCTGTATTTCGGGGTGGTGAAAGGTATTTATCCACCCCTCATCTTTTTGGGTATCGGGGCCATGACCGATTTCTCTTCCCTGATATCCAATCCACGGCTTATGTTACTGGGTGCAGCCGCCCAGGTGGGCATTTTTCTCACTTTCCTGGGAGCACTTTATCTTGGATTTGCAGCTCCGGAAGCCGCTGCAATTGGTATTATCGGGGGTGCAGACGGTCCAACTGCGATCTTTCTTTCCTCCAAGCTGGCCAACGGGATCAACCTGCTGCCGGATGGAACAACGGTGAAAAACCTGATAGGTCCTATCGCCATCGCAGCCTATTCGTATATGGCGCTCGTACCGGTTATTCAGCCGCCCATCATGCGATTGCTTACCAACAAAAAGGAGCGGCGCATCAGGATGAAACCACCAAGGGCTGTTTCCCGGCTGGAGAAGATTATGTTCCCGCTGATCGGACTGCTGCTCACTACTTTCCTTTCGCCAAGTGCTTTGCCGCTATTGGGTATGTTGTTCTTCGGCAACCTGCTGAAAGAATCCACTGTTACCAAACGCCTGGCAGATACAGCACGTAATTCGCTGATCGATATCGTAACCATCCTGCTCGGATTAACAGTGGGCGCTTCTACCCAGGCCGATGTATTCCTTACTTCCGAGTCGATGCTGATTTTCGTGCTGGGGGCGCTCTCCTTTATGATCGCCACAGCCGGTGGGGTATTATTTGCCAGGGTGATGAATCTTTTCCTCAAAAATGAGAACAAGATCAATCCGTTAGTGGGCGCAGCCGGCGTTTCTGCCGTGCCCGACAGTGCCCGGGTAGTACAGAACATGGGCCTCAAAGAAGATCCCTCCAACCACCTGTTGATGCATGCCATGGCACCCAATGTAGCAGGGGTGATCGGCTCTGCTGTTGCTGCCGGTATTTTACTTAGTTTCCTTCTTTAACTTCATATATATCAGACAATGCGATTCGAACCGGCCTGAAGAATTATCCTTCAGTCCGGTTTTTTTGTATTCACACTTCATTTAAATAGAGTCTGTCAATAAAGTCAGGTGTCCGGAGCAAAATACTCTGTAATAAAGCCTGTTCCGTTCTAAACAGGAGCGTACAAAAATTTTAATCCGCAGTATACTATTTCAATTGGAACCCTTTGGGGAAGTAGCCGATGCATAATTTGAACAACATATTGGTAAAAGTTGTCGCCCGGGCGCCTAATGGTTAGGAGAAATTAAAATTTTTGCAACAACGTGGTTATCGGAAATTATGGACAGTCACTAAATATGTATTTCTCACAAAAATAAAATATATTTGCAGCAATGAATATTCGATACCGTTAGTCGAAAAATAATTATTAACAATTGTACTATTCTTATTTCTAAGGCATGCTTTTTGGTAGCATACCCGGATATGAATAGTAATTTGAGTCTGTCAATAAAGTCAATTGTCCGGACCAAAATGTTCGGGAACAAAGCCTGTTCCGTTCTAAACGGGAGCGTGCAAAAATTTTAATCTGCAGTATACTATTTCAATTGGCAACTGGCAATTAGCAACTGGCAATTGGCAATAAGCAATTAGCAATTGGCAATAAGCAATTAGCAATAAGCAATTGGCAATAAGCAATAAGCAATTGGCAATTAGCAATAAGCAATTGGCAATTAGCAATTGGCAATTAGCAATTAGCAATAAGCAATTGGCAATTAGCAATTAGCAATTAGCAATTGGCAATAAGCAATTGGCAATTAGCAATTGGCAATAAGCAATTGGCAATTGGCAATTGAAACCCTGAGGGGAAGTAGTCAATGCATAATTTGAACAACATGTTGGTAAAATTTGTCGCTCAAACGCCTAATGTTTATGAGAAATTAAAATTTTTGTAATAACGCAGTTATCGGACATTATGGATAGACACTATTTGAAACCCCTGAATATTCCAAACAAGAGACTAATAACAAACAATACAAGAAAAATAAAAAATAAAACTTTTGCTATTGACGCTGCTCCGGCAGCTATACCGCCAAAGCCAAACAATGCTGCGATCAATGCAATGATCAGAAATATTATAACAAGTCGTAACATAATATTAAGTTTTAGTTTATGATTTAATTTTTAGAACATAAGTCCAACATATACCTGGATAGTATTATTTTTTGCATTACCCAGCAGATTTTCCATGTCCCCACCATCTTTGGCAACCTGTCTTAATCCAATATTGTAATTGAAACCAAAGGTCATTGGCTCAATACTAAATCCAAGTCCGCCGGTAATACCGGCATCCAGTGTATTGAATTTACTCCTGTCAATATCATCCTCATTATTAACATTAATTGATTCAAGGATCTGAGCATCGGTAGACATGTGGGCATTCATCAGAAAACCAACGTAGGGGCCCAGGTGAAAGTCAAAATCATCTGCCAGGTTAAAAGTTAAATAAACAGGTATATCGATGTAATTCAGATTAAGTTTGGTGGTACCATCGGTAACATTAAATCCAAGAAAATCACTACTGTAAACAGTCTTCATTCCTTTGGCTGAATAGAGAATTTCCGGCTGTATACCAAACTGATCCGTAATCATTTTTTTGCCCCATACACCAACATGAAAACCCGGAATGATATTGTTATCATTTGCCTTGTCAGTTGACAGGTAAGATAGATTTAACCCTCCAATAATTCCGGCTCTTGATTCCTGAGCATCTATAGACAGAGAAAAAATAAAGAAGAATATCAAGCCCGTTATCAGAGGTTTTTTTATTTTTCCGTTTATGTTTCTCATAGTATCAAAAATTATAAGTGGTTATTAAATATCTCCTCTTTTGGCAGCCCTTTTCAATTTTTTATTGGCATATATGGCAATTTCTACACGTCTGTTCTTCTGGCGGCCTTCTGGTGTTTCATTGGTAGCTACAGGCTCTGTTTCACCAAATCCTTTAATAATAAACCGGCCACGGCCAACATTTTCAGCAGCCAGGTAGTCGGCCACAGAATTGGCTCTTTCCAGCGAAAGATTCTGATTATAGTCAGCATCACCAATATTATCGGTATGACCGGCAATCAGGATTTCTGTATCTTCATATTTATTAAGTGTTTCTGCCAGGTTGGTCAGATTGCGTTCAGAAGCATCCCTGAGTTGGTAGGAGTCGAAGTCAAAAAGTATCCCTGAATCAAAAGTAATCTT
>DASQZP010000372.1:0-5145 GCA_035638655.1 Bacteroidales bacterium | reverse complement strand
TTCCGTATCTGAGGGATCAGATTTTTTCATATCCTTTGACTTGCAAGAAATGAGGATCAAAAAAGATAGTACAAATAATGATACGCTGGTATTTCGTAGCATTCCCAAAACTCCCATTCTATATTTTACTTGTTATGAATTAAACCTTATGTGCCCTATCCGTGTTAAAGGCGAAAAGACCACATCAAATCATGTATTAACATTTCTGATCAGTCACATTACTTAACTTTATGAAAATTCAATAAAAAATTTTAAATATTTAATTTTATTAATCTTGTAAGAATTTTTATGAAGGCTTTTATGTTTTACAATTATATAAGGTATACCTATAAATCCTCTGGGAGGAGGGTAAAATGAAATTTACAAGCTGGATAATTGGGATTTTGGGATTATGGATTATTGTGAGTGCTTTACTGTTTTTTACACCGCCATTTATTCAATGGAGCAATGTCATTTGCGGTGCCGTAATCGCCTTCCTTGGTTTTTCATCAATCAATGAAAAGAAAGAATATGGATGGATCGCCGGAATAATGGGTCTCTGGTTATTTATCAGTGCCTTTATCCCCGATTTATTAACAGGCTCCGGATTATCGTTAAATGGTATAGTCGCCGGTGTAATAATTGCCGTAGATGGTTTCTTTTCTGTTGGTGGAAAGACGGTACATCCTGCACATTAAGGAAGTGAAATACAAAGCTTTGTGCCCTCTCCCTGAATCGATCGGGATCGATTCTGTCCCTCTCCCCGGGGAGAGGGATTTAGGGTGAGGGAACGTTGTTTATACGTCATTCATTCCAAGATGGGTATCATGGTAATCAATGCCCATACGGTGTAGTAAAAGTCTTTCTGACATAGCTCGCATAATTCTTTGCTGTTCTATGCCCTTACGATATTTACCGTCAAATGAATCAAAACCGGAATGAATGAATTTGTCTCTCATATCGGTAAAAGTGAATTTTGTGCCTTTATTATTTTTTACATTTGAATGGTTTTTTCTACGATAGCGATCTCTTCCTCCGTTAAACCATATAATTTATATACGACTTGGTCGATTTCTGACTCAAGATTAGAGGTATCAGCGTCTGAATCATTTTGTTTTAGATTGAGTATTTGGTCGACAAGTGATTCTATTTCATTTCGCTTTTCTAGTATAGCTTTAAAAATAGGTATTTGTTTTACATACATAGGTTTATATTCAAAATAACCACCACGTTTGGTTGATGAAATATTTGCAATGATAAAATCAGACAGTTTTGAATTTAAAACCCCGAGTAAATATCTATCATATTTTGAAATTATTGTTGTTTTATCATTTGAATAGATATTTTTATTATCCAAGGTATAATTAGCGGATGTTGTAATTGCAGGTATAATTATTTTAGGCTTTTCAAATTCTTCATAATAACTACATGCTCTTAATTCCCACCAATATTCACCCTGATCATATCGTTTTTGGGCTTTCTCTTCAAAATACCCCAGATATTTAGTGATAGCCGGATATTCTTTTTTGAATAATTCCCATTTATTGTCTTCTCCATTCAGGTTTTGATTGGTCCAACCCGATGGAATATTAATAAGATATTTATCCTCGCAGGGAGGTTGGTATCTTTTAATATCTTTTCCAGCTAAAAAAGGTTTTATAAACTTTATACTTTGGGGATCTTTATTCAATAACTGTTCCTTAGTATCTCTATCGATAACAAACGCTTCATTTAATCCGGTTAAAATTCCCCGATATATTTTACCACCTACATACTCATGCAATGGCATTCCTGTATTTTTCACTTTTTCTAAAAGTTTTTGAGCCGATTCATCAATAAGCGTCCAACCTTCTTTGGGTAATTTATTTTGATCTACTTCAAAACTATTATCTGCGATGAGTTGATTTAGATCATCAAATTTTAAATTTTCAATTTGCAAAGAGTTAAAATTAACTGATTGGTTCTCATTCCTGATCTGTAATAAACACGGATAGGTCGTTGCCTCTTCAAATACCGGCAAATCCCCAAAATCAATAATGGATTCAATCTGATATTTTTGCAGCCATTCCCGCAATGGTATGCCATACCTGGCACGCATCCACTTATTGGAAACGATATAATGAAAAAGTCCACGATCCCGGAGTAAGTTCATACCCTGTTCAATAAAGTATTGATAGAGATCGGCAGTTCCCTGAAAGACCGAATAATGAGTTTTTAAAAATCCTTTAAGATCTTTCAACTGTTCCTGACGGATATACGGTGGATTTCCAATCACTATATCAAATCCTAAAAACTTACCTCCCTGATCAAGCACTTCGGGAAACTCAAAACGCCACTCAAAAGCCTGGTTAAAGAAAACGCCGCTTTCTTCCTCATCCTTTTGTTTTTCCAGTTGCTGTACTTTCTTTTTCTGTTTTTGCAGGTCTTTCTTCGAGAACTTTTGATCTCCAAACAAATCGTTGTTCTGCATCAAGTCTAACCGGCCGCGTTCTTTACTGAGTTTTTTATTTATTGGACGATTATTCAGAAGATTCGTGCTGTATTCCTTTTTGATATCATCAATCAACTGTTGCAGGCGGTGTTTTTCAGTACGGTTACCGGTATTTTTATAGTTTTGGACGGCTTCTTTATAATCATTGAGAGAGTGTTTGCTATTTCTAAAAACATCACTCAAATCACTGTCCAGGTCAAATCGGCTGACCAGCGAATTCCCAAGTTTGATATTGATATCGATATTTGGCAGCACTTCCAGTTCCAGATAATCACTTTCCTGGGTGTAATAGGCATGCTTCAGCAACTCAATCCACAACCGTAACCGGCATATTTTTACCGAGTTCGGATTAATATCTACTCCAAAAAGACAGTTTTCAATCAGATATCGTTTTTCATGAAATAAGGTCTGCTGAATACGCTGCCGCTCAGTCGCAATCTTCCGGCTTTTTAAATGACTTCCCTGCCAGGTATGTGACACATCATAATTATATAACTCATCATCGGCGTAGGTAGTGATCAACTCATCATTCTCAACATGTATATTTACATTTCGCAGAACTTTGCCATCCGTATCACACAAAATCCCGAGATAAGATTTGATCGCCAGAAGTTCGTTCAAACAGGAAACCAGAAAATGTCCGGATCCAACCGCCGGATCACAAACTGTGATATTATTAATGACCTCGTTAGCTTTTTTGATGGAGATATCGCGCCCGATATGGTTGTAAATGTCTTTAAGTGTTAGCCCCTCATCCGGAATCGAACGAGTACGATTCGTCCCTCTTCCCGGGGGAGAGGGATGTTCCGGATTTATCCGGGACTGGGTGAGGGCTTGTGCTATGCGTTGCAGTACAGACTCAGTATCATCTAATACTTCCTCATTTTTGAATCGTATAATGCTTATTCCCAATTCATTCAAAAATTCAGTTCGCCGTGCATCCGCGATTTTCTGATTTTTCTCTTCATGATAACCACCATCCAATTCTACTCCGAGTCGGGCTTTGTGGCAATAAAAATCTAAAATAAATCCTTCTTTAACAGGATGCTGGCGCCGGAATTTGAAACCATTTAATTGCTTATTTCTCAATAATTGCCATAAATATTCCTCGGCATTTGTTTGCCTTTTTCTAAGGTCACGAGCCGCTATGATTAGCTCTTCGGGTAATTTCTCACCTGGTTTTCCAGACATACCACGCACTTCGCCCTCACCCGGAACCGAACGAGGTCGATTCGTCCTTCTCCCCTGGGGAGAGGGATTTAGGGTGAGGGAAAGCTTATCTACCACCGTCTTCCGCAATGTTTCTCTTGCCATATATTCGGTGATAAATCCAGGTGTATAAAATGAACCGTCTTTATACCCGTTAATTTTCTCAAAAATAAGTCCAAGAACAGAGGCATTAATTAATGTCTTTCGCTCTTCCCTGATTTCTTCACCGCCGTCAGCACTAAAATCGTAAGCATCGAGAAAGCGAAAGAGATATTCCAGCGTATTTAACGAATTCCCCCTATTGTCAGTAAGCACGCTACGGTTATACACCGGTATCTCACTTTTATCATCAAGCCCCGAAATGCGCGTCGTTTCCCTTTCCAGTTGTGCCACATCAAAAAGAGAACTGTTGAGATACGGAATATGTCCGAATTTTTCATTGACTTCAGCACTTCTATCCGATTCCCGTTTTGCCAGCACCTGGAAGAAAAGCTTATTCAGCTCATCAAAATCATCAATATCCGTATAATTCAGAAATTTAAATTTTTTGTCCCCACGATGATAACGGAATAACTGGGCTTCCAATAATTTTAAAAAGAGTATACGGTTCATCCAGGTAATACACAGATCAAGAGCAACATGGAATAATTGTTCATTTCTGTCACCGCCATATTTAACAACCGGATCACTAACCGTACTTAGATGATCTTCTGCATCCAGAATAGTTATGGTATTTTCAACAAGCGATCCCGTCTGTCGGAGGTCAGTTGAAGCCCGCCTTATATAACGTGTATTTTTCTCTTTCATTTCCTCCAGACCAAGGATATATAATAGTTCACGGTAAAATTCCCGATTGAGACTATTACTATCATTGGCAAAAGGTTCTTTTAATAAATAAGAAGGAGTAAAAATTTTATATAGAGGAATCAGTTTCTTTTCATAATCGCTTCCCTCTTCTCCCTTTAAAAAACGACGCATCTTACGAAGATCAATATGGAGACCTTCGATCTCCGTATTATCAGACTCCATAAACCGGCTAATCTCATTATACATGAAGTCTTTGTTAGAAGAGACTTTTTGGTTTGCTTTCCAACTTTTGTACGTCTTCAGCAAGCTTTTTGACTGATAGAAACTATATTCAAATTCCTGGGCATCAAAAATGTACCAATCCCACATATTTGAAATCACAACATGTCGCAGATCCGAATTTTGGGCATCACTACGCTGTTCAAGGTAATAGAGAACAGCCTCATGCATTGCTTTGCGATTAATGGAATTTTCCGAAATCATCTCACCCTGGTTGGATGGTCGCTTTATTTCTATAAGTACACCAACTGAGGCTTTGGCTTTATTATCAGTATGAATCGCCAGATCTATGCGACCATTCGTGTTAATGAAATAGTCACTAAATCCTGTTTTTTCAAAAAAGGGCGGTATGAAGTTCTTAAAATGTTCCTCTGATTCAT
>DASQZP010000371.1:0-2722 GCA_035638655.1 Bacteroidales bacterium | reverse complement strand
GCAGATTACGTACATTTTTTTTGATATTACTTGAATCCTGTAATACGTAATCTGCTATTCTTTCTATAATTTGAAGTGTTTTTTCGTCCATATTTCGCAGATTTATTTGATATAGTTTGACGATATTAAAATTTAGTGAATGATCTTGATCACGAACCCAATTCAGGATATTGTTTAAAATGGACCGCCCATTTAACAACTTTTCATAAATTGTATTCCTCCAGGTTTTGAAATCATCATACTTTAGAGCCGTAATAACCTTTTTTTCGGTCAATTCAAAAGTATCTGTTTCAAAAAGATATTTAGCCTTTTTATAATGAAAATATGAATGTGTGAATTTATCCCAATCATATTTCATTGTTCTGTATTGTATAAGCCTGTAAAAAGTAAATAGTGCAGCACTGAAATTGTATAAAACTATTTCAGGAGATGCCCCAAAATTAGTAAAATGATATAAGTTCAATTCGGTGTAATCAGAACTATTTTTCTTAGCTTCTCTAATCCATCTTAATGCAAAATCAAAAAGAGCACTGGAAGGTTTTTTAAAATTTGTAGGAAGTGGACCTTTGGCAATTTTTGATGCTACTAAACGGAGATTTTCGTTTACATTTTCAGCAATAAAAAATTCAGATAAATCTTCATTATTACTGTGAAGAAGAGCAATTTTATCGGTTAATTGTATACTTCCCAAAGGAACAAAAAACATTCTAATCACAGCTTCCTTCGAAAGCATAATACCTTCTTGAAAAGCATGATGAAAGTTCACAAATTTTCCTGAGCCTGATAGAATATGATTATCTCTTCCCCCTATAAACAGTTTAGTTTTTTCTCCTAAAATTCGGCAATAACCTTGCTCAAAAGGTAATTCATCATTTATAAGATTATTGAAATATTTTAGTGTTTCAGTAATCTTTTTGTTTCCCTTAAATGCTGGTTGAGTAATTTTAGAATTGAGAAAAAAAGCATTAAGTTTTGCATTCCAATCATTTACATATAGAATGGTTACTTCTTTAATAAGTTGTATAATATCATCGGTATTTCTCTGCCTCATTAAAGTTTTGATAACCAATCCACCCACATCAGCAAAGGGATCTCCAGTTCTACGTATTAGCCAATCTTTATTTAACTTTTTTTGATCAGTCATTTTTTTATAGAGTTAATGATCTTTTTAATAAGGGTTTCCTTTCTCACCACAACGCCCCAAACCCACTCCCGGTCAATTCCCCAACTCCCACGTTCCAGGCAAACTGTACGGCTTCGGGTGTGCCATGAACGATTACCGGGCACATACTTGCTTTCATTTTGATACCCTTGATGTCTACCAGTTTGGTTATGGCTTTGGAATATGAACGGTCAAAACCGACCATAACTTCGCGGTCTTTAGTCTCATAGCCGGCTTTTTCCAGTTTTTTCCGGAGCACCCGGGTCAGAGCGGCATCCGCTTCTTCATCTTTGAAAGTGAGATGTTGACGTGTAAAATCGTCCCGGACATTTCTGGCTAATACTGGTGAAGCGACTTTAAACCGGTAATGTCCGCCGAAATCGGGCGTGATTTGCATCCGGCTTTCGTATACGCGCATCCCACAGATGACTTCCGGTTCATCCATGAGCCCGTTTAATAATTTCATGGCCATGTCTTTGTCATGAAAACTGATCTGCCAGTCTGCACCATTGGGGAACCATAAATGATCGTTTTGTTTAACGCCACTCTTCAGCCAGCCCATGGAATACAGACTTATATCATCATGTTCTTCGTTCCAGCCAAGCCAGTTGTGTAACACCCCGGTGAGATCATGGATATGATTAAATGGAACTGCTACCCGGTTAGGCGACAGTTTTAAGTGCAATCTCATAAAATACTCCCCTATTGTAACCTCAATCTTATTATGGCTTCAATTTATTATCTATGATGTATCATAAAAATGACCATCCTTAAGTTATGCCATAACCTAATAACAGAAGGTGACAGGTTCTGTCACCCCTTAACTAAATAGATTAATTTTTTCTAATTATCAATTAGTAATTGTATAAGAAAAGATAAGACCTGACAGGTTTTTAAAACCTGTCAGGTCCAAAATTTATCCTGAAGTAATTGTTCATTTATTTATCATGTTCACGTTACGTGAACACATATTATTAGTGAACAAATGGTTTTAAACAATGTTTTCTTTTTAAAAAGTAAAGCCGTAGACCTATTTAGCAGATTGTTCATTCATTAAGCGTGATAGATAATCTTAGCGCTTACACCGTTTAATTTTACTTTCAGGCCTTAAAGTAAAATATGATAATCTATATTTTACTTTCCGACTCATAAATAACCACAAACATTAAAAATGTGTCCTATCCCGTCTTTCATCAACCTAACGTTGATTACCATTTAATAGATTAAATCATAATTGATTCCAATTATTCCACATTAATTGTTTTATTTTGGCTTTTTCTACCTCCATTTTATGTTCTTTTATCCTGATTTGCCTGTTTTTATGCTTTTTTAATGAAATATTAGGGGATGTGATTAGGAATAAAGCAAATATCTGTGAGTCTGATTTATGATTGGGAATCAATTAAACATTATCATGATCTAATAATGAATAAACAGGTCTATTAACAGCTCCGCCGGAGCAGGGATTTTTAATACCGGTTTTACAGATATGACGTCACGTAATTATCTCTTCATCTTTTCTTCAGTCTGAATTGGGATTTTTCAGATTAAGGTATGATT
>DASQZP010000370.1:0-2195 GCA_035638655.1 Bacteroidales bacterium | reverse complement strand
TAACTTCTCGGCCGAAGCAGTTTTCTTATGTTTATTCATGAGAAAAAAATATAAAAAATGATTGGTATAGGCGGTTAGACCGCTGTATTTAATTTATTCTTATTTAATCGTTTAGGTTCACTGAGAACCATCTTTTTAAGGAGTAAATCAAAGATTGACCCCATCATTGCACGTCTGTTATACCGGAAATGATACTCATCAAGATAACCCTGTAATCGTTCCCTCGAACAATGGTGGTGTATTCCTCGCAACCAACCCTGAATATTCATTATGTGAATATGCAGTTGTTGCATACCCTTTCCCTTTTCCGAAGGTATCTGTTCCAAATTTGGATAATCCTTTTTTAATGGCAAATACCCTTTCCAAATGTCAGTGATAATATGTGCATCCTTGCGGATATAGGTTTCAAAAAACGGTCTAAATTCTTTGCTCGAAGCGCGGTCAATTACTTGTGCATAAGCACGCCCGAGACCACTCTTTTCCTCAAAAATTTCAAGGGCAACAATAACTAACTTCTTTTTGCTGTTTCCACTACGTCCTGCTTTTCCTTCTTCGTATTGGCCAATCAGAAACTCATCAACCTGGACTTTGCCTCTCAATTTGTTTTTACGGCTGCTTGCCATTGCTTGTTGGATTTTCCACTTAAATTCCCAAACTGTTTTCTGCCGCAATCCAAATTCTTCAGACAATTCCAAAGATGACATTCCTTTCTTTTTAGTGCTGATTTTGAAGCATATATGAAACGCTATTAGTAATGAAAATTTGATCTTGTCAAACATCGTTCCTGCCGTTGGGCTTTCATCATAATTGCATTTTGCGCAACGGCGCGAATATGGCTTTTTACCTTTCCCATATTTTGTATGACCACATTTCTTGCACTTGTACGGACTTTCTGATGACCATTTAACTGCAGACAGATAGCGGTAGCAATCCTCGTCGGTCTGAAAATATCTATTGAACTCTATTGAATTCACGCCTATATATTGTTTTCTATTTTCCACGCCACTAAGGTAGCGCTCTTCTCTAAATTAACAGCGACTTATGCGCCTATACCAAAAATTGAATATTGAAAAAATAGAGCAGGATGCAAAATATGATGGATTTAAAGCCGTATCAACAACCACAAAGCTTGAACCGCAGGAAGTAATCTCAAAATATGCAGACCTGTTTGAGGTTGAACACGCCTTTCGTACATTAAAAAGCCAATTAAAAGTTAGACCGGTATATCACTGGAACAACCAAAGAATAGAAGGGCACATTGCTATGTGCTTTGTCGCATATACATTTTTAAACTATCTACGAAACAATAGTGGTCTGCAATATCGTACTATCGTGAAATCACTTGATAGAATGCAGATGTCAGTAATAAAAGAAGATAAATCTGATGCCTTGGTATACATGAGAGCCAACCTAAGAGAACCCGAGTTAAACCTATGTGGCAAGCTAAAGGTCGCTATTCCAAAGACTACCACCTCTCAAAAAGCTATATATCAATTACTTAACTAATTAAGTAGTGCCTGCTTAAAAACGTATATTGCTGTATATCTGATTATTAGCCTATTGAACTGTCAAAGTCAAGAATCGGCTTACCAGGTGCATGTTTATTTCTATGATTTGGTCCACAAAAGGCTTTTTTGAAAACCAGGCATCAGCTACAAGGTATTTTGAAATGGGACTAAGCGTTTCTTTTCGTTCTTTTATAACGTTTACATACCAATCGGTCAGACTGGTTGCCTGCTTGTCTTCAATCAGGGTTTGAACTGCTTCAAGGTGGAACGCGGTGTGATTGTCCAAATCGATGGCTGCAAGGCCGCCAATCTCAAGGCCCCATTTTGCCTGTCCTGCACAACCAGACCAGTACCAGCCTACACCTGGTGTTTTCTTCCCTGATTTGTTGATGTAGCTCGGGTCAAATGCTATCACAAACCGGCTGCCACCATGCGAAAGGGCAAGTTCTTTGTTAAAATCGAGCCAGGGGAAAGGTTTTTCAAATTGTTGTCGGTATCTTTGTTCTTTGAAATTCCCGAAGCGGCCGAGTTGCAAAAAGTTGACACGCCCTTTGATGGAAAGCAAAAGGATAACGACTTCGCAAAAAAAGTCTTTCCTGCATTTGTTAAAAACTGATATTTTATTTAAAGTACTGATAATTAGTGTATTATAATTATTATATCCCCTGGTAGTCATTCTTTAACAGA
>DASQZP010000369.1:0-2335 GCA_035638655.1 Bacteroidales bacterium | reverse complement strand
TATTTTTAACCTGTGTATATTGGATTCCGGCTCTTTCTTACGTTCAACCTTACCCGCAGTATTTTGCCTCATTCGTTATAAATATATCTTCTGTGTTATTGAAATCTGATTGTCATAAACGCTTAAACGTATCAAGCCCTTACCATTCTGATAATAATCTGATTTTATTAAGCATAAACAGACCGTAAAATAGAATATTGGATCTATTTATCAAAGTATTTGTATATAAGCTTAGATATCATTACAGAAGATAGAACACGGAATGAGAGATACTTTATTTCTTTGTTTCCCTTCGACTTATTTCCATGCCCCCAGAATGAGCCCCATCACCGTAAAGGAGACAGCCCAATAGCCACCATTAATGAAAATATATTTCCAGGAACGTTTTTCAAACAGGCTATGTACACCAATGGCCAGGAAAATCCATCCGAAACCTGTTAAGAACCCATAAAGAGCACCCATTTTCCAGTCAATCGACGGATCGTTTAAAAACATCGCCAGATTATAGGCCATAACTAATTCAAAAATAAATGCTATACCAAAGGTTTTGAACATATTACTTTGCTGAATTTTTTCCTCCGTCAAACCGACCAACGACATCCAGGTTTTCCCGAAAAGCGGCCCGTACCACAGCCATCCGATCACAAATGTAGAAATAGCAGCTACTAAAACGGCCCATATATTAAATGTTGACATAACCTAATCCCTCCACTAATTTTTTTATTTATTCATCAATGATATAAATTACTAAATATATAAATGACAATTATTTTCATCTAGCATGGTACAAACTATCATGCTAAGAACCAGATAATTTATAGATGGACAACTCTGTATAGTCTCAGGTCGTCAGTCGTTGTCCATCCCTAAAATAGCCTGCCCGTTTTTATGATTATGAACCCGGATGACATTAGGATGGAAATTATTTTAAAACCAATTAACTTATTGGTTAGAGATAGAATTCAAATTTGGAGATCATACCTCTAAAAAGAGCACCTGAGCAGCCCCAAATCGAATGTTACCTATCTATGATATGGGCTAATAGCATAATCACCAATTCGATGTCATACCCGGCTTGATCGGGTATCCAAAAAGATGCTGTTTTAGTTTACAAACAAGCCGTACCGATTTATATATGCAGAATATGATTAGTTCATCTCCTGTTTGAACGGTCAAGTTTTACCAGGAAAGGACACGTCTCATAAAAAAATGAATCTTTCTCAATTTTTGCTACAAATTGAAAATCAGTTAGCGGTCTAATTTGATTACTCAAAGTTATACAGCCTGTATACAAACTAATTCAATGAGCTATTTCTGTTTATGATTACGTAATATTATTAAATGGGGTAAACAGATTTAAAATCATAACATAATTGGTCAGCATTATTATGGGTTATTCAAAAAAGGTTATCACTGCAATCCTGGTTGTAATCATATCATTATTAATAGGATGTTCCTCCACAAAAAAACTGGCATTAAACAAAAAATGGAGTCATAATTTTGATTGGAGCAAATATACCAGAGTCGATGTAACCCCCAGCGAACATATACTGGTTCAAAACAAACAGGATTATCTCCTTTATGATGGGAAAAGCGGGAGACTTAATGCTAAATTTATACATAAGGAAAAAGGTTTCCTGGCAAAAATGGGAAACAGTATAAAAAAACAGGTAGATAAAGATGTGTTGGGAAAAAGGGAAGCACAATTCAAATATTACTATAAAGATTTACCCGGGTCGAATGCCATCTTATTGTTTGATCGGAAGAATAATAAAACGGTTAAATGTATTAACCTGAATACAGGTAAAATAAACTGGGCATCAGATAATTATAAGTGGAACCTCAAACAATACAATCAAGCAGGTAACCTGGCAGTCAGAAAAGCTTTTAAAGTAGGATTAAATGCTGCAATGGGTGTTGGTTTAGCTGCAGAAATTGCTTTACAGACACGTATGATTCAAAGTATGATCCGGGAAATACCGGGTAAGCATGCCTTTCTGTTTAAAACAGTGCATAAAATTTATTACATCGATTCGAAATCCGGTAAAATAAAGTGGAGTAGTACGAAGCTAAACAGCAGTGGTATATCGCTTGTGAAATACCTGCCAAAAACCAATCGATTGCTCATAATAGGCAACATGAGCACCTTCAAAGATCTTATAAAGAGTACTGTTGTAAAAGGTGGCATGAAACAGGTAATGCTCGTAAATGCCGATAATGGTTCCGTGATATGGAAAAATAAATATCAGGGAAATGGCTCAAGGGTTCGTGCTGTAATCAGGAAAAATCTTTTAACACTTCATTTAACGAACGGTTCCGCAGAATTTTATCAAAT
>DASQZP010000368.1:0-5778 GCA_035638655.1 Bacteroidales bacterium | reverse complement strand
TACCCCATCATTATCGGATTGGGCGTTGTTGCCTATATGTTTTACCACGAGTTTGATCCTGATGCTTTCAGTGTGATTGACTTCACCTGGTATTCAGCACTCTTCCTGCTGGCAGCGCTGGGTATGATGGCCATCCGGGATTTAGGCTATATGATCAGGATACGAATATTAACCAGTAATGAACTTAGCTGGAGGAAGGCATTCAGAATTATTATGCTTTGGGAATTTACCAGTGCTATCACTCCCTCCTCTATTGGCGGCACCAGTGTGGCTATCCTGTTTGTTAATAAAGAAGGAATTTCCCTGGGACGCAGTTCAGCAGTAGTAATGGCAACTTCTTTTCTTGATGAACTATATTTTCTCATCATGTTTCCCCTTCTGTTTCTGGTGGTTAGCGGAGAGCAACTTTTTACTATAGGCAATCCTGCATCAGGCAGCCATTCCCTGTCTTTTACCAATGAGTTTTTTTATTTTGCTGTCATCGGATATGGACTGAAGCTGGTCTACACTCTGATAGTAAGCTATGGATTGTTTATTAATCCAAGAGGCTTAAAATGGTTATTATTATGGATCTTCAGGCTGCCCTGGTTGCGCAGATGGAAACATGATGCCAATGAGGCAGGGACTGAAATTATCAGTAGTTCAACTGAATTAAAGAATAAGTCATTACTTTTCTGGATAAAAGCCTTTGGAGCAACCTTCATTTCATGGACCGCCCGTTACTGGGTAGTAAATGTACTGTTGCTGGCCTTTTTTACTGTACACGATCATTTTCTTATTTTTGCACGCCAACTGGTAATGTGGATTATGATGCTGGTTAGTCCCACTCCGGGAGGCAGTGGTTTTGCTGAGTTTGTTTTCACAAGATACCTTGGTGAATTTATTCCTGTTCCCGCTATTCATGTAGCAGCTGTAGCTGTTGCAATGGCTTTAATCTGGCGACTCATCAGCTATTATCCATATCTTATCATGGGTGTTTTCATTCTGCCAAAATGGATAAAAGAAAAATTTGGCACCAACAATTTAAACACAAAATGAAACGCAACATTTTCCTAAACTAATTTATTTGCGGGTATTCTGAAAAATTAAAAGATATTTTTAACTTTCCTCCAAAAGAAGCTTCACTACAGATTTTTTTTGTTTTGTCAGGACGTAACAAAACCTGATCATTCTTCGTAATTGCCCTAGATTGCTCCTCAGCAAAATATTTTAATTTTTAGACAATCCGGAGGAATGAGTTAATGATAATCCGGCACAGGGAGCAATAAAAAAAGAAGAGCTAAAAAAACAAAAGAGAAATTATAGTGGAAAAAAGATATTTTCTCTTTGTTTTCGGAGAAATTTATAATTATCTGACAATTTTGCGAACAAAACAGGCTAAATCGCAGTATAAGGATGAAGTCATTTGTATTTTTTGCGGGATTTTTTGAAATTGCTGAAGTTATATGACAATTACGGATCAAGACAGCCAACTGTTTCTAACAACAATAAAGAATTTCTCGGGATATGATTTTAGCGATTATTCAGAAAAATCTCTAAAACGAAGGTTAGCAAAGGTACTAATTGATAATAAAATGGACATTTACACCCTGAATGCATCCATGAAAAAAAATCCCGTCTTTCTGGAGAAGATTGTCAAAGACATAACTGTAAACACAACAGAATTATTCAGAGACCCACATATATGGCATGCTCTGAAATATAAAATATTACCAAGGTACAAGCATCATAAAAACATTAACATTTGGCATGCAGGGTGTTCTACAGGACAGGAGGTTTACTCGATGATGATATTGCTTAGTGAGCTGGAAATGTTTGATAATGCTAAAATCTATGCCACCGACCTGAATGCTGATGTCCTTGCATCTGCTGCCAAAGGAGTTTATAAATACAGATTCAATATAGGTTATCTTGACAATTTTGATAAGGTGATTAAGGAAAATCCTTTTAATTATGATGAATACAATGATGTCCCTTACAACAAATATTTTTCTATCGACAAAACAAAAGATATAATTAAGATGCATCCCTTTCTGACAGAAAAACCTGTTTTTAAAAAACATGATCTGGTGAAGGATGACAACATTTTTTATATCAAATTCGACATTATACTTTGCAGGAATGTAATCATTTATTTTAATTACAATTTACAAAATCAGGTTTTTCAATTGTTCCATAACAACCTTTATAACGACGGAACACTCATTCTGGGTATGCATGAAACTATTCTCGGTCCGCACACAGCCAATTTCGAAAAGAAGGACCAGGCTTATATAAGAAAATAAAAAACGACAAAACAACTATAACCATGAAAGATTCATTTGTAACAATTCGGGCAAAACTTACCGGGCTAATTTTTCTGGTAGTTTTCTTTGGTGCATTGATGGCTGTTTTATCAAATGTCTATTTGAATAAAATTCACCAGGCCATGATTACAACAGGCACCCTGGGCCAGCTGCAGACACGGCTTTTTGAAATCAAAAACGCACAAGATAATTTTCTTTATCAGGCGGTAACTGATGAAGCTTTTTTCAATTCCGGGCAAAGCGCGCAGGTGGATGAATTTAATAATATTTCCACTGATGTTTTATCTAAAATAAAATCCCTGCAGGGAAATAAACTAATTCTGAAAGAAGATCAGACAGCGGCAATAGTAAACCAGTTATATGCTTCACAGGAACAATATAAATCATTGTTTGAACAAACAGTAGCCAGTTTTAAAAAGAGAGGGACTATGAATTACGGGCTTATCGGACAAATAAATGATGAGCTGGATAAACTTACTGCACAGGCAGGCAATGAAAATATTCCAGGAGCGAATCAGGCATTGCTTAACCTGGTAAGAGCCGAGAAAAATTATCTCCTTTCAAACGACCAGCTTTACCTTGATAAGCTAAATGCCCAGATTGACAAAATGAGTACCCTGACAGAAGCCAATGGACAACCTGTCGCGGGAATGACTGCTAATCTTGCTGCGCTCCGTACATTAACCCGGCAATTAGAGTCTCTGGATCAAAATATCGGATTTAATGATATTGATGAAGGATTGATCAGTAAACTCGATAAATCAATAAATACAGCCGGAAATGAAACAGAAAAGCTTTCTGATGAACTTAAATCCGGAGTATTAAAAGCTTCTAACAGGGCCTCAACTTCTTTGCTAATCATTATTTTACTTCTTACAGTATTTATTTCTGCGTTGCTTATTATAACAATAAACACCATTAACAGGCCTCTTAAATCATTGCACGGATATCTGAAGGAATTAGTTAAAGGTAAATTACCAAAAATGCCAGCCTTCAGATACAAAGATGAAATTGCAGAAATGGGGACATACCTGGAGAAATTTGTTACTGATCTGAGACAAAAATCAGAATATACACAACTCATTGGAAAAAATCAGCTGGATGCAGAATATGCACCACTTAGCGATGATGATATTCTGGGTAATTCGTTGCTTCAATTGCGTGAAGACCTCAAGGTTGCCCGTGACGAGGAAGTTAAATACAAAGAAGAAGAAGAAAAACGCCGCTGGACCAATGAAGGACTTGCTCTCTTTGCTGATGTTCTCAGACAGCATAATGACAATATGAGTTTGTTAAGTGACAATATCATTCAAAATCTTGTTAATTATCTTGAAGCCAATCAGGGAGGATTATTCCTTTACAAGGAAAACGAGGATGAGGAAGATTATCTTGAACTGGCTTCTGCATTTGCATATAACAGAAAAAAATACCTTGAGAAACAGATTAAAATTGGTGAAGGTCTGGTGGGAACCTGTGCAATAGAAAAGGAAAAGATTTACCTGACACAATTACCTGAAGATTATATAAATATTACTTCCGGACTGGGTGATGCAACACCCAAAGCCTTGTTGCTTGTTCCCCTGAAACTGGAAGAAGAAGTGATGGGAGTAATTGAAATAGCCTCTTTCAATGAATTCAGTGAACATGAGGTTGATTTTGTTGAAAAGATTGCACAAAGTATCGCCTCTACCCTTTCTACTGCCAAGATCAATGAAAAGACTACCCTGTTGCTGGAACAGTCTAATAAACAGGCCGAAGAAATGGCCCAGCAGGAAGAAGAGATGCGGCAGAATATGGAAGAACTGCAGGCTACTCAGGAAGACCTCAAACGTCAGATGGAATCCAATAAAGATATGCAACAGGAACTTGTGAAAGAAAAAGCACTGCTGGATTCACTGATGGCTTTCCTTCCCGACTTCATCTATTTCAAAGACGAGCAGAGCAAATTTATACGCATCAGCCAGTCAATGCTAAAGTTGTTCCCGGTTAATAACATAGATGAAATGATCGGTAAATCCGATTTTGACTTCCAGGCAAAAGAAGCAGCACAGCAATATTATGATGAAGAAATGGAGATCATTAAAACCGGCAAAGGATTTGTTGATCACCTGCAACATGAAGTTATGCCCAACGGACTTACCCAGTGGACATCAGTCACCAAGCTGCCTCTTTATGATGAGAACGGGAAATGTATTGGTACTTTTGGTATTTCAAAGAATGTTACGGAATACAAGCAATTAGAAGCAGAAGCCACCCAAAAATCAGAAGAGCTCCTGCAGGAGAAAGCCCTCCTCGACTCGTTGCTTGATTCATTGCCCGATCTGGTTTATTTCAAGGATCGTGACAGTAAATTCCTCAATCTCAGTAAATCTATGCTCAGGATATCTCCATTCGACACCATTGAAGAGATGATCGGCAAGTCTGATTTTGACTTCCAGCTTAAAGAATCTGCCCAGCAGTATTTTGAAGAAGAACAGGAAATTATAAATACAGGTAAAGGCTTTGTAGATATTGTAAGGAAAGAAGTATGGGAAGACGGAACCGAACAATGGTCTTCTACAACCAAACTCCCGATGTATAATGCCAAGGGAGAATGTATCGGAACCTTTGGTATTACCAAAGATATCACCGAGGTTAAGATACTTGAAATTGAAGCCAAATCGCAAAGTGAAGAGCTGAAGGCTCAGGAAGAAGAAATGCGACAGAACATGGAGGAAATGATGGCAACACAGGAAGAAGCAGAACGACGCGAAGCAGAACTTTCAGGAATTGTGTCAGCCGTTGATGCCACCAATATGGTAATTGAGTACAGCTCAGAGGGAAAAATAGTGAAGATTAACGACCTGTTGCTTAAAACACTCCACTACAATAAAAGCGATTTGCTCGGTAAAAATAACTGGGAATTTACCGGCGATGACAAAAACGGTAAAGATTACCAGCAGTTGTGGGAAGATTTGAATAAGGGCAGCAGAAAAGAAGTAAATCAGGAAATTAAGGATGCCAACGGGAAAATACACAAACTGAAAATGGTATACAGCCCGGTAAAAGACAAATCCGGAAACGTCAGCAAGATTATTTGTCTCGCATTAGACGGGAATGCTATGTGATGCAGTTAAATTTAAAAATTAAAGAAGTGCTTAGAGAAAAAATACAGCCATGCAACTTCTCTGATTTATCAACCAGTTAACAACGGGTAATAATTTTAGTGGTAAGCCAATTTAACTTATCAGGCACCAAAAGCTGAAAATAAAAAGAAGGAAAGACAAAACGATTTAATCAAATAAAATTGCGGAAAGTTTCAGGGTACAACTGAACAAACAGCCTGAAACTTATTAATAAACTGAAGATGAATAGTGCGGAAATTGGTATTGTTGATACAAGAAATATAATCAGGACCATCCAGGAAGTATACGGGTATGATTTTTCAAACTATGCCCTTACCTCACTTAAAAGGCGGCTTGAAAAAATAATT
>DASQZP010000367.1:0-4408 GCA_035638655.1 Bacteroidales bacterium | reverse complement strand
AAAACCTTAAAGAAGCCAAGAGAGGATTGCTCTTTGGTGCTTATCTCAAGATTTTGATCCCGCTGCTGGTAGTAATTCCCGGAATTACTGCCTATGTTCTGATACATAATCATACGCCGGCAGAACTGGCTCAAATGGTAGGGAGTCCATTATCTGAAATAGGACATATTACAAAGTCAGATGAAGCTTATCCATGGTTGCTGAAAAACTTTGTGCCCATCGGCATCAGGGGACTCGCTTTTGCTGCACTGGTAGCTGCAATTGTATCATCACTGGCCTCAATGATCAACAGTACCTCCACTATCTTTACCATGGATATCTATAAGGTATATTTCAATAAAAACGCAAACAACCGTCAGCAGGTAAGAGTGGGGAGATTAACAGCTTTTATTGCACTCCTTATTGCAGTAATAGTTGCTCCGCAGCTGAGAGTGCTGGATCAGGCATTCCAGTACATACAAGAATACACCGGTTTTATTTATCCGGGTCTTGTTGTTGTATTCTTTATCGGACTTTTCTGGAAGCAAGCCACATCAAAAGCAGCACTATGGACAGCTATTGTTACAATTCCATTAGGAATTCTCTTTAAAGTCGCATTACCCGAATCGCCATTCATACTTCGAATGGGTTATGTATTTATCATTCTCTGTTTTGTTGCTTCCCTTGTCAGCTTCCTGGATAAGAAAAATAAAATCAAAACAGAACTGGTATCCACCAAAACAACACGCCATATTGTTAGAATGGGCTCAGTCTCTGTGGCTATTGGCGCAATATTCATTATTCTTGGCATTTTTCTCTCAGGACCACTGGCATACCTGGGATTTGAAGCCATATTTATGATGGGTACAGGTTTGATCATGCTGGGACTTATTTTTATATGGAACATTAAACTTGAAATGGTAGATAAAAAATCATTTGATATTGATGTTTCAATTTTCAAAACAGGTACTGTATTTAATATCGGAGCAATAGGTATTGTTCTGATTATCATGTCACTATATATAGTTTTCTGGTAAGAATTATTGCTGAATAAAAGACTAATATGCCGGCCATTAATTAGAATGGCCGGCATTTATTTTTGTGCGACACTAATCAGGATATAATTAAACATGAATATCTTTGAAACTGATTATTGAAAGAGCTTATTCCACTTAACACCATTTTATTACTTTTTGTCAGTGAAAATACAGCTTTAATCAATCAGTGCAAACAAATCATATTAAAGGTCGTAAATAAAATATACGTATAAATTATATTTATATCTGAAAATAATTATTGTTATCTTTTAAATATTGTTTTCAACTTTTCGTTACTAATAGTGCAGTTATTTAATAATATGCACAAACCGTAAGCACAAAAAGCTGCAGTTGTTATGCTTGAAGGATTAAAACAAAAAGTCTACGAGGCAAATCTGGAACTAATCCGGCACGGACTCATTAATTTTTCGTGGGGTAATGTTAGCGGGATCGATCGTATTCAACGACTTGTTGTAACCAAACCGGTTGGCATAGACTACGCGGCCATGCGTCCCGAAGATATGATCATAGTGGATCTGGACGGACGCGTGATCATGGGAGGAGAAAATCCTTCATCTGATATTCTCATCCATCTTGAATTATATAAGCATTTCACAAATATTGGATCAATAGTACACACGCATTCTGAGTGGGCCACCACCTGGGCCCAGGCAGAAAAACCCATCCCTGCCCTGGGCAGTATACATGCTTCGCTATTCAATGGCGAAATTCCCTGTACCAGAGCATTAACCAATGAAGAACTTACTCAGAATTTTGAAAGTAACATTGCCAAAACCATCCTGGAGAGTCACAATGGCATTGACCCACTATGCATTCCGGGAACGCTGGTCAGAAATTACGGTCCTTTCGCCTGGGGAAGAAATCCACATGCCGCAGTACAGCACATTCAGGTACTGGAAGAAGCAGCCAAAATTGCATTTCATACTTTCCAGCTGGGAAAAAAAAATTCCATTAGCCAACTGTTGATTGACAACTTTCAGAACAGCCACCACAAACATATTTAGATTACATTTGTATTATAATTGATTTTTCTGCTTAACAGCCGGAGAAAGCAATATATATTTAAAATCTTAAAAAACCAAAATCAATGAATATTGCAATTCTTGATGCTGCCACACTGGGAGATACTGATCTTAACGGGTTTAAAAAGTTCGGAAATACTAAAATTTACAACAATACTGCCCCTGATGAAAGGGTAGAGAGAATCAGCGGAAATGAGATTATAGTTACCAATAAAGTGATAATTGACCGGGAGGTAATGAATGCCTGTCCGGAGCTGAAACTAATCTGCATTTCTGCTACAGGTATGAATAATATTGATCTTGAATATGCTGCAAAAAAAAATATAACCGTCAAAAACGTAGCAGGATATTCCACTGCCAGCGTCACACAAATGACCTTTGCCATGATTTTCTACCTGCTAAATCACCTGCCCTATTTTGACAATTATGTTAAATCCGGAACATACGCTGAAAGTGAAATATTTACCAATTATGGACGATCTTTCCATGAACTGGGTAATATGCAAACAGGAATTATCGGAATGGGCGCTATTGGCAAAAAAGTGGCAGAAATTGCCAGTTCGTTTGGAAGTAAAGTGGCATATTATTCAACATCAGGAAGAAACAAAAACGCAGGTTTTGAATGCCTGGATCTTGATGAATTGCTTCAATCATCGGATATCATTTCCATACATGCCCCGCTGAACAATAACACAAATAATCTGATAGATGCCACGAAACTAAATTTGATGAAAAGGACGGCCATTCTGATTAATGTGGGCCGGGGTGGTATAGTCAATGAACAGGATCTGGCAGATACACTGGACAATGAAATAATAGCCGGAGCAGGCGTTGATGTGTTTACATCGGAACCAATAAAAAAAGACAATCCCTTGCTCAAAGTGAAAAATAAGGAAAGACTGATTATGACACCTCATGTGGCCTGGGCGAGCCATGAAGCCAGGAAGTTATTAATTGAAAAATTGCTGAACAATATCGAAGAATTTATGAAAGACTTGAAAAAATAATACAAAATGGAATATATTTTAAAAAATTATTGATCAACCCTCCCCTTTTTCCTGTTGATATGCCTTAAAACATTCTTTAATTGCCAGCAATATTTCATAATCATTTGATTTCAAAATAAAGCTGTCACTTAGATTACAATAATCCATAAAATCATAAGCGTCTTTTTCTGATTCGATACCAGTCACTCTTTTAACGATCTTCACATTATACTTTTTTGCAACCTGGTCATTTATTCGCTGCTGTTCAACAACAAGAGCATATTTTCGTAATTCCTTCCCTTCTTTACTAAACTGGTTATAAAGCATGGAAATGGGGCTGAATGTGATCCCAAAGCCACTATTCTGCATGCCCGGCCCGGCTGCAATTTCCGGCATATCAAGGGGTACAGGAACGTTTTCATCGGAAATGGGATGATTTTTGAAAGCCGCCTTAAACTGTGCATAGCTCCGGTAAGGTAAAATTGTCACTTCACGAATTGCGTAGGTACGGGGCTTTAGGTGTACCGGTAAAAAATCACCTGCAGCCAATTGTTGTCTCACCGGATAAATTACGGCATCATAATACCCGAGGGCTTTAACATGTAATGTATCTTGAAGGCCCACGCGAAGAGTAAACATTCCACTTTCATCCGTAATAGTAGCTCTGTCGCCTGGTTTGGTATAAACATGCGCAGCCTCTACCAGAGTTGAATCCTCACTGTTTATGGCAATACCCGTAATAACAATTGATTGAGCACCAGTATTTATACCAAAAGCCAATATAAACAGCAATATCATCATGCCACTCTTCCATAGCAATACTATCTTGTTTCTCTTTGTTAATGTTATTTCTGATGACATATTATTAAAACTACCTGTTTGAAATAAAATTGTTTAATCTACCGTTAATTCAATATTTCCCAGTCCGCCCTGAATATACATTTTAATTTCAGGAAATCCGTCTCCTCCGTGATACGACAATTCCCTTCTGCTATGTCGTGTAAAGGAAGGTGCATCTATACTTCCCAGTAATCCGTTTAATTCGACACTCACATTTACATCATTCGGGATCCTTATTTTCAATTCACCAATACCACATTTAAAGTTCGCTTTTAAATTATGTTTCCAGCTACCTCCGAAATCAATAGTTGCTTCACCAACGCCGGCGGCAAGATTAAAAACCTGTAAGGGTGAATCCGAAACATTTATCTTAAATTCTCCAGCACCCAATTCAAAATTAACCTTTCTGAGTTGTATCCCTGTCAAATCAAAATTACCTTCTCCGGCACCAAATTTCACACTCAGATCAGTTGCTGTTTTCCTGTTTATGGTAATTTCACACCTGTCCGACTCTTTATCATTA
>DASQZP010000366.1:0-2420 GCA_035638655.1 Bacteroidales bacterium | reverse complement strand
TTATGCTGCTATTGGATGGGCTTTACCCCAATGGCCCCATGATGAATATATGCCGCAAGAACCGATGGGATTACATGATGGTTTTACAGGACGACAAGCTGCCCAGTTTATGGGAAGAATATAATGGCTTGCTGAAATTATTGCCTGACAACAGCTACAAGATGGACTGGGGTAAAAAAAGACAGCATTTCCAATGGGTCAATGAGATTGAGTATCATTATGACAGGCATAAAAAAGAAACAGTTCATGTTGTTGTTTGTCAAGAAAGCTGGCAAGAGGTGGACAAAAAGACAGCCGCGGTAATAGACAAAAGCTCCCGTCATGCCTGGATTTCCAGTATCGCCCTGGATAAGAGCAAATTACATGAGCGCTGCAATTTGGGTGCCCGCCACCGCTGGAATATTGAAACCGAAATCTTAGTGGAAAAGCACTATGGTTATAATTATGAGCATTGCTTTTCATATGACTGGAACTCTATGAGAGGATACCATTATTTGATGCGAATTGGTCATGCATTAAACGTTTTGGTTCATTTTAGCGAAAAACTGTTCAAGGTTGTCAGGCAAAAAGGTATACAAGGTTTTATCGATTTTGTAGGCGAAACAATAAGGGCCTCGTTATTAGATACTCAATGGGTTGAGCAGCGTCTATCCGGCCCGATTCAATTGCGTTTGATATAGCTGAATACAAATTACGGCGCTCTTATTTTACGCAACTGTGCAATGGTATGGATAGCTGTTTAATTTTGCAGCATTTTCCAGGAATTTTGGCGTAAGTTCGGTAGGTAAAAAAAATCTATATTATAAATTTATAGTTTCACCCGGTCTTAACGCTTGGAAGCAGCAAAATATCCTACTGAGATTATGTTCGTGCGACAGACTTGCACTTATCTATGGACATTTATATTCGATGCGGATATTATAAAACTTGGATTATTCTATAATTTCAATCTTGAGGAATGTAATTATGATCCAAGTTGATATTTGCCGAAATGACGTAGAGACAATCAAATATGCGCGTAATCATCATCCTCATCCTAGGGTCCAGCAAAGAATGGATGTTTTATGGTTAAAGAGTAATAATTTGCCACATAAAGAAATAGCCCAATTGTCAGATGTTGGTGATAATACAGTGACAAAATATCTGCGCATGTACAAGGAAGGTGGAATAGAAAAATTAAAAGAACTTAATTTCTATAAACACCAAAGCGAATTGGTTCAATATACTTCTTCAATAGAAAAATATTTTAAAGACAACCCTCCTGCTTCTATCAAAGAAGCGGCAAGTAAAGTTGAACAACTTACGGGTATAAAACGCAGTGAAACGCAAGTGCGTCAGTTTCTCACATCTATTGGTATCAAGCGTCATAAAGTTGGCACCATTCCAGCAAGGGCGGATTTAGACGAACAAAGAAAATTCAAAAATGAAAAGTTGCAACCTCGCCTTGAAGAAGCAAAAGCGGGAAAACGTAAAGTGTTTTTTGTCGATGCCGCCCATTTTGTTTTATCTGCATTTCTTGGATACCTCTGGTCATTTACCCGAATTTTTATCAAGGCGCCTGCCGGCAGGAAACGTTTTAATGTTTTGGGAGCTATAGATGCCCTCACTCACGAACTGATTACAGTTACCAATGACACTTACATCAATGCCCATAGTTTTTGTCAACTTCTATGGATTATCAGTCATCGTTACTGTGATGTTCCGATCACCTTGGTTTTAGATAATGCACGGTATCAGAAATGCGCTCTTGTCTTTACTCTTGCCGAATTTTTAAATATAGAGTTGCTCTATTTACCCCCCTATTCACCAAATTTAAATCTAATCGAACGGCTCTGGAAGTTTGTGAAAAAGAAGTGTCTCTATTCCAAATACTATGATAATTTTGATGAATTCAAAAGAAGTATTACCGATTGCCTGAGCAAAACTCATACCGACCATAAAAAGGAACTAGATACCTTACTAACCTTGAAGTTTCAAAGATTTAAAGAAAGCCAGATTAAGCAATCTATTTAAGACAAATAATAAGATTCGCAAATCAAAAATATCCCATTTTTTCTGATCCCCCTTGATCGTTATTAAGCTGTTCGCTGTATGTACTGATACACTAGTTAACTACTATATGTGCTAATTGTTAAATGAAAATACACCATATGTTGTTGCTGGATCTAAAATCGCAATTTATGGCCGTGGAAAGTATATCTGAAAAATGAAAACAAAGCTTTAAAAAATGCCCAAAGGGACAGAAAACGTCAGGCGACTGAAGGCCGCATACTCAATGAATTAAAACGACTTAAGATTAAAAAGTACTATGAGGATCCAGTCCTGTATCCGCTTGTTGTTAAAAAACAGTTGAAGAACGGCACCGTAAAGAGCGTTGAAAGCTTTAGAGTCCAGGTAAATAAGAAGGCCGATATCATTGT
>DASQZP010000365.1:0-6682 GCA_035638655.1 Bacteroidales bacterium | reverse complement strand
GGTCACATTAACACGGTAGATGGGAGTGGTAAAGTAAGCTGGAATAAAAAAGGCACAGGACAATATTATTTAATATTTAATAAGCCTGCAGCGTATATCGCTAATGTTATAAATGGGTTGCTGGAACATCAGCCGGTGGGGCGGTGAATAAAGATTTTTAGAATTATTTCTGAGTTGTCAGATGTTTTTTTTAATCAATCTAATAGATGAAATGAAGTTATTTTGTGGCTAATTATTATTTAGAAGAAGACTTAGCAAAACCAGGGATTTTGCTAAATGACATAGCCTGAGCGGCAACGAAACCGCAGCATATGTACCATATTCGAGAATTTAGAAGTCGTGAAAATGCAGATATTGGGCAAAAGGACGGTTTTGCAAAGCCTTCTAGAATTGTAAAAGTATAATATTAGTATAATATCTATTTGAAGTGAGAAATATTTATTAAAATATGATAAATCTGTTACATTCAGGTATTATTAATATACAAGTGTAGATAAAATAATTGATTATCGTAAGTGTATTTAAATAAAATAGACTAAATGTTTATATACTTATATAAATTGAATTTGTATCTATTCTTAAACTATGTTAAACTTTATAATGATTATAAGATCCATAAAGGTTTTGTCTCCTTAGTTTACATAATAAAAATGTTTTATGAGGTTACTTCAAGAAAATGAAATTGAAGATGCAGATCTTCTATTGAATCTATGTAGAGGCGATAGAGAGGCATTATCGTATGTATTTACAATGTATTATCCCTACCTTTTTAATTACGGGTTAAAAATTGTTTCGAATAATGAAGAATTAGTTAAAGATTGTATACAAGATGTATTTTTATCTATTTGGCGAAGGAGAAAAAATTTAGTTAACGTTAAGAGCTTAAAACCATATTTATTCTCAGCTTTACGCCTTCGCCTGTATCGTCAATTAGAGAAGCAAACCAGCAGAATTGATAGAAATCATAAATATTTTTATCAATCATTTGATGATACCTTAAATGTGGAAGAACTAATTATTCTATTTGAGATTCAAAAAGAGCAAAAAGAAAAACTTCTGTCAGCATTAAATAAACTTAGCAATCGAAAGAAAGAAGCATTGTATTTAAAGTTTTATGACGGACTGTCCAATGAAGAAATTGCTTTAGTAATGGGAATAAATACACAAAGTGTTTACAATCACATTTCAGAAGCCATTCAATTATTAAAAAACTTTATCGATTAATAGCCCTTCCAAACCAAACTTATAAATCGATTAAGTATAATAATAATAATAGTCTATTTATTGTTATTATTTAGTTATAGAATACATTCCTTTTTTTTTAAAAATAATTTTTTACAGTAGAAACCTGATCTATGTGTAACTCAATATTAGAAGTGAGGTAATAACAAACCTGATGCAAATATTGATAATAAATTAATGGCAAAAAATAATAAAGAATTAGCTGACTTATTGAATGATGGGTCATTTCTCAGATGGTTACGTGGAAATGCTAATAATGACGAAATCGTTTATTGGGAAAATTGGGTAAATGAAGACTTGAAGAATGAAGATTTAGTACGTCAAGCGCGTTTAATTTCCAATATACCCTTCAAAAATCAAGTTGTTCAACCGGGGGAAATAAAAGAAGAATTAAACTATCTGAATGGGAAAATTGATGTAGAAAATAAGACATCTTTTGATAATTCAGAGTCAGTACTATCATTTATAAATGAGCATAGGAAAAAAGGTCGATATCAACTGGCAATAGCTGCTGCTGTTGCCATATTAATAGGTATTATTAGTTTTTTATATTTTTCTGTAAGCCAGAAAACTATTCAGGAATTAGCTTCTCAAGATGTCATTACGGTTCCATATGGTAAGAGAGACGTATTGAAACTATCAGATGGTTCCAAAATTATAGTAAATGCTAATTCAAAATTAAAATATAAAATAACGGGTAGCAAAAAGTCTATTATTAATATATGGCTTTATGGAGAGGCTTATTTTTCAATAACACATCGAAAAAGTCGAGTTCTAAATATCCATACGGATAGTGGAATAATTAGAGATTTGGGGACTCAATTCGATATAAATACAAGATTTAATAAAACCCGGGTTGTGTTGGTTGATGGAAGTCTTGAAATCAAAAAAAAGCCGTTAGATGAGAGTGATCAAGTTTTTTACAAAATGTTACCGGGACAACTCGCTTGTTTTACCAATACCCAAGGAGTTACCACAAAAAAGGTTAATACAAAAGTTTATACATCATGGATTCACTACAAACTGTCTTTCGATAATACTCCTGTTAGTCAGGTCTTGCAAAATATCGAAGAGTATTATGGAATTAAAATCAAAATAAATGATAAGAACTTACTAAAACAGCGCATATCCGGTTCTATTAAAAATACGGATTTATCAACTGTTTTGAAGGGCTTGTCAGAAATATTAAATGTGAAGATTGTTCATAAACAAAATAATATAGTAACGATTCATAAATAAGGAGTTTCGTTTTATGAAATATTGGATACGTTCCTCTGTCATAATGTTTCTCGTCTTTATAGTAATGTCGGGACTAGTGCCAACAAGTGCTCAGGCGTTTCTGAATAGTTCAAAAATGTATTCAGCAAACAACTCGAGGTCGATCACTTTGGGTAGTGTTATAAATAAAATCGAAAGTGAGTACAAAATTACTTTTTTGTATAAAACTAAGTTTGTAAAAAATAAGTACATAAAAAGTAATGGTGAGTTAACTGACAGCTTGATTAACCTTTTGTATAGTGCACTACGACAAAATAATTTGTCCTTGAAACAAGTCGGGAAGTCACTTTATGTGATTTTACCTTCGGATAATTCTGTGAAAAAATATTCAGACAAAATTCAGCAGAAATTAATTAAAGGTAAAGTCACAGATGCCTCAAGTGGAGACCCGTTACCTGGTGTTAATGTCGTTGTTAAGAGTACGACTATTGGTACTGCAACCAATAAAAATGGTAATTATAGTCTGCAAGTACCAGAGTCTGCAGATACCCTTGTCTTTTCATATATAGGTTATAAAAGACAATATGTAGCCATTCAGGGACGATCTATAATCAATGTAAAACTGTCTTCACAGGCAGTGAAAGGTCAGCAGGTGGTTGTTACCGCCCTGGGATTAAAGAGAAATCCGCGGGATTTAGGTTATTCCGTTTCTTCCGTAAGCGGACAGAAACTGGCTGCGATACATGCTATAAACCCGGTTTCGGCCCTTCAGGGACAGGCAGCCGGTATTGATATCAACAACTCAGATGGTGGCGTCTTTGGTGGATCAGCTATCACGATACGTGGCGAATCAACATTGAGTGGTAATAATATGCCGATATTTGTTGTCGACGGTGTTATTCTTCAGGATAAAACATCAGGTGGCAGCGAATGGAATAACAATCCGGGCGATTATGGTAATCAGATACGGAATATAAATCCGAACAATATCCAATCGGTCTCTATTCTTAAAGGTGCTGCGGCCACGGCTCTATATGGTTCACAGGCATTGAACGGCGCCGTCGTCATTACCACGAAAAGTGGTCATCTTGGACAGGGTATTGGAGTCACGGTTAATGAAACTGCCGGTATGAATTATGCTTATGCCGGACCTAAATTTCAAAATGAGTATGGCCCGGGTCCCCTTGCAGGTTATGTAAGTTATGGTAAGAAAAATAGCAGTGGTAATTATTACCGTTTTGATACCAATCAGTTTTATACGAATACGCTGAATGGACAACAGGTACCCTCTCTCATCGGTTGGTTTACCGGACCTGCTTATGGCATGGCATATGGACCAAAATTCAGTTCAAAAAGCCAGATTGAAGGTTTTGATAAGACGATGGTCCCTTATAAAGCCTATCCAAATAATTTTTTAAATGCTTTTCGAAAAGGATTTTATAATAGTACAAACGTTACCATTAACGGTGGAACCAGTAAGGGTACGTATTATTTTAACTTCGGAACTAAAGTTAACAATGGGATAAATCCAAGAACTAAGATTAGTGATTATTCCGGTTTGCTCAAATCCACATATAATATAACCAAAAACTTAAAGATCCATGGATCTGTCAGTTATATGCGTTCCATTCCTCAAAATCCGCCTACAACAATAAGTGATGGTTTTTTGTATGACTTTTCCAGAGCTTATAATACCAAGAAGTATGATAAACCCTCCGTTTTTATAGCCACCAATGGCGGGGTTCCGAGTACGGCTAATGGTGATAAATATGGTAATGTACCGGATAATTCCTTGTGGTTTGGTATTTATGAGAATAATCAGGAACATGTCGAAAATACCTGGCGACCCATTGTCAGTGTAACAGCTAACCCAACCGACTGGTTAAGTCTTACCTTGAATGGTAATATGAATCTGTATAATTATACATACACTGTACAAGATTTAGGTCAGGGCTATAATAATAAAGGTGGATCTTATACGCTTGAGCATGATTCCCAGAATGAATACACTGGTAAGTTTATGGCCAAAGCAAAACGGGATTTTAAGAACTTTGGAGTAAATGCAACATTTGGTGGTCAGATTTATCACAACAAGTCTGAACAAAATGGTGCGCATACCAATGGTGGACTGGTTGTACCGGGACAATATTTCCTTGGTAATAGTATGCAAACGTTGACAAATTATCAGACCCCTTCAGCAAACACTGAAAAACAAATAAATTCACTGTTTGCCCTTGTAAGTTTATCCTGGAAAAATCAATTATATCTGGATTTGACAGGACGGAATGACTGGTCATCAGCATTAGTATATGCCAACGGTTCGGGTAATTATTCTTACTTCTATCCATCCGCGAGCTTATCATGGATATTCAATGAAACATTAGATTTACCCAGTTGGATTTCTTTTGGTAAATTACGTGCTTCGGTTGCCAAGGTAGGGAATGATACGAGTCCCTATTCGATTAATCAGGGATATGGACTAAATTCTATACAAACAAGTACAGGGTATATTTATACAAACTCAGTGAATCGTACTCTAATTAGTCCGAATTTAAAACCGGAACAAAAACGTTCTTATGAATTTGGAACGAATCTCCGATTTTTTAATAATAGAATTGGTCTTAATTTCACTTATTATAAGGATAATACCTTCAATCAAATATTGAATATTCCTGCACCTCAGGTAAGTGGAGCAACCGCACAAAAAATAAATGCGGGGAACATACAGAATCAGGGTATCGAAGCTTCGCTGAAACTTGTACCGGTGATTACCAGTGATTTTAACTGGAATCTGAAGTTTAACTATACGCGGAACCGAAATAAAATTATTTCATTGCATTCAGGTATTGGGAAATATGAGCGATTAGCCGGGTATCCGAATTATGGAAATTATCGAATCGGAAGTGCGGCTTACATAGGCGGAAGTTATGGAGCATTATTATCAGACATCCTGCCGGCAACCAATAGCAATGGGCAAAAAGTTCTTGAATACGATTCTTATACACGGAGTGCGTATTATAAACGAAGTGGTACAATCCAAAAAGTCGGATCTATTCAACCCGATTTTCTGGGTAATGTGAAAAGTACCTTTCAATACAAGAATATTTCGTTTTCATTTATGATCAATAGTCGTTTCGGTGGGGATGTTGCCTCCTTTGAAAATCGATATGGCACAGCCTGGGGACTTCTGGCGACTTCTCTGCCAGGTAGAGATGCCGCACATGGTGGTATCACCTGGACCAGCCAATATCCTGATACCAAAGGGGAAACATTTCATGATGGAGTAATACCCAAAGGTGTATTTGCACAAGGAACTACAGTTCAGACACCGAATGGAAATTCAGTTGATGTGAGTGGGATGACCTATGAGCAAGCATATAAGAAAGGTTATATTGAACCCTCTCATGCCTCTGCAACCACTTATTGGGATAATTCCTGGAGTCGGGGTACCATAAATAGTAACTGGTTTTATAGTCTCAGTTATGTACAATTGCGTAATATAAGTATTAATTATGCATTGCCTGCCCGTACAGCTCACCTTTTAGGAGCACAAAGAATAAGATTAGGGTTGGAATCAACTAATGTGCTGTATTTCTATAATTCATCACCGAATAATATGAATCCTCAGTCTCAAAGGGGAAATCAAACGGACTACAGCTACTTCGAAAGAACTGCAAACCCCTATGCAAGATCTATATTCTTTAATATAAATCTCAGTTTTTAAAAGAAATTATTATGAAGCGATTAATTGTATTGAGTTTAATAGTACTTGGCATTTTTCTTATCTCATGTGATAGGAGTCATTTTGCTAAGATGAATCAGAGCCCGACAAACATAACGCAACCCGATTTGTCATATCTGTTTGCTCGAGCTCTATATCATGGAAACAACGGTATGGAAAGTACTTATACGCAATGGTTTTATGATAATAGCCAATATATCCTTCCGTGGACTCAGGTAGCATCTGTGGCAACATCCAGTAAATTAAATATTTACGGAGCATCCGGAGACCGCATTGGTCAGTGGTATAGTATGATGGCGCCACTTGCTCAAATTCGTCATGAGGTTAATGACGAGTATAGTGGTTTAAAACAAGTGAGTTATCAAAGGTTAAAAGCTATCACGTATCCTGTTCAAATATATTATGGATTACGAGTAACGGATGTGTTCGGTTCTGAACCCTATACACAGGCCATGCAAGGACCTTATACGAATCCGCCCA
>DASQZP010000364.1:0-2707 GCA_035638655.1 Bacteroidales bacterium | reverse complement strand
GGCTTTCGAAGGACATCGTTTTTTTGATGTATTCAGGAATAAACGCAATATGGACAGAAGTTACTGGGGATATCATATCAAGGATCTTACTGTTGCGGATATCAATTTATCTACAAAGCCCCCTGCGTCTATTGATGAGTTAATTATAAAATGGGATGATCCTGCTAAATTATACTTTATTCCTGTTGATGAAATGAATGCTAATAAATTGTGTGTGCAAAACTAATTATTAACTAAAATTAAATTTAAGATTATGAAGATGAAAAATTTATTTATTCTTTTTGCAATGACCCTTTTAATGGGGAGTATTTTTACTTCGTGTAAAAAAGATGATACTAAACCAACCATTACCGGAGAAGCTTTATTTTCATATACAACAGATGGTATGGTAGTGACTTTTACCAATGAATCAACAATAAGTGGAGATGTAACTTATTTGTGGGCATTTGGTGATGATGAAACTTCTACAGAAAAGAACCCTGTTCATACTTATGCTATTAAGGGTGAATATACTGTTACTTTGACCGTAACTGATGCTCAGGGAGGTGATCATCCTGTAATAACAAAAGTTAAGGTGGATAAGAAAACCCGGATTGATCTAAATGATAATTCTTTTGATGACTGGAATGCTGTTACAGAAGAAAAATATATTATGAGTACAGGTGGCGATTTGGCAGGTACAGTTGTTTATGCAAAAGTTGATTATGATGCCAATAATGTTTATGTATACATGAAGTTTAAAGGAACCCTGGAATATGGCTATTTCTTTGATGTATTTTTGGATACCGATAATGATACATTAACTGGTTCAAGAAGCTGGATATGGCCAACAATGGGTGCTGATTATTTGGTGGAAGGACAGTTTACTATTCCTGAAGCAAGCGGAGATTTTCTCTCAGCATATTTTAATGGTGAAACTCAGGATGCATGGTCATGGGGTGAAGACAAACCTTTCCCAGAGGGATATTATAAAGCTGGTTACATGGCAAATAATGGTGAAAATGCTGAGTTTGAATTTGCATTTGATCGATCAAAGGTTCCCGGTCTGGATAATGATATGGTCCAAATTGGCATATTCATGAGCGATCCTGATTCTTGGGCTGATGTTGGCTGGGCTCCTGATAAAGCTGTAGAAGGTGGTGTTGCTCCCGGTTTCTTAATTGACATGAGATAATATCTTATGAGATGTTAAAAAAAAGGTGATAATTTTTGATGTAAATAAGGTGTTTTAGTTAAGCGAAGGTTAATGAAATTTATTTTCATTAACCTTTCGTTTACTTTTTATTATTGAATATTTCCGTTGGTTATATTGATAAATAAGCAGCGAAACTGTAAAATATTAATTTAAATATAGGGAAATGAAAAATAAATTATGGCTGGTTTATGCCCTTATAACTACGTTATTTTGGGGTGTTTGGGGAGCATTAACAGAAGTTTCAGAAAAAGGAGGTTTTCCGGGAACTTTGATATACATTGTGTGGGCATTTACCATGATTATCCCTGCACTTATTGGTCTTAAAATTATTCACTGGAAGGTAGAAAAAGATTTTAAATCAATTTTATTAGGTTGTACCATTGGTTTACTTGGTGCCGGAGGGCAATTGGCCCTGTTTACCGGAGCAATTGTAAATGGTCCTGCATATTTGATTTTCCCGATTATTTCCCTGTCTCCGGTAATTACTATTCTTTTGTCAGTTTTTATTCTTAAGGAGAAAGCTTCAAGAGTTGGATGGGCAGGAATTATACTTGCTGTATCTGCAATTCCATTACTGTCCTATCAAGATCCGGACACTCCGTCCATTGGTTATTTATGGTTGGTTTTTGCTTTGGTTGTTTTTATTGCATGGGGGATGCAGGCATTTTTTATGAAGCTTGCAAACAATACCATGAAGGCTGAAAGCATTTTTTTCTATATGACAATAACAGGTCTGCTTTTATCTCCTATTGCCTGGTTAATGACCGATCACTCACAGGCAATCGACTGGGGAACCAGGGGTGTTACAACTGCCTTTGGTATTCAGTTACTTAATTCAATTGGTGCATTGACAATAGTTTATGCTTTCAGATATGGAAAAGCAATCGTAGTAAGTCCTTTAACCAATGCAGTTGCACCTATTATTACTATCCTGCTGTCACTATTGATTTATGCAGTTATACCTCATCCATTTGTATTAATAGGGATGGTACTTGCTGTAATTTCTATATTTCTTCTCGCTAAAGAATAAATTTTACCAATATGATTAAAAGAACAATCTGTTTTCTATTTGGTTTTCTGCTTTTATTTCGATTATCAGCACAGGAAGCTGTATATGCCGATGAATTTCAGAAAATTCCCATTGAGTCTGAGATAAATGAAGTACAGCCAATGACTGGTATTGTATTCTGGCAAGGTTCAAATACAAATACAGATGCAATTTCACTGGAATTTTCATATATGTTATTTAATCAGGTAGTAAAAGACAGTGGCGTATATGATTGGACTATCGTTGAACAAAAATTAGCTGATATTGCTTCGAGGAATCATCAGGCTATTTTCAGATTCCGTTATACATACGTGGGTAAGAAAACTTCTGTTCCTGATTATATTAAAAACAGAGCTGACTATCAGGAGACCGAGGGGCTTTCCGAGGGACAAACTACCTGGTTCCCGGATTGGACTAACCCGGAATTACAGAGATTTTCCCTTGATTTTTATAGTCGATTTGCA
>DASQZP010000363.1:0-2243 GCA_035638655.1 Bacteroidales bacterium | reverse complement strand
ACTCATCCACACGGATATTTTGGCCGGGCTGCTGAACATCACAAATAAAAAAATCAATATCCCTGGCCAGCTCCCCATTTTCATTTTTCTGACGTGAAGTCATGAGCCAGTAATCAGCCATTCCGGTGAGTCCCTGCCAGTGTTTGGTACCTGAAACATGATATTCAGAACCTTTCTTGATATGAAAGGTTCGCATATTTAGCGCATCACTTCCATAATCCGGTTCAGTAATCATGAGACCGCCCATATTTTGCTGGTTCAGGAATCTTCTGTACAGATCATCTTTGATAGTGGGTTGAGCATATTTGGCTACTGGTTCAAGAAAAAGAGCGATATTTATACCAAAAATCAGAGACAGTGGCAGAGATTCATAGGATGCAGTCTCCAGAATACCCAAACATTCCTTTACGTCTACTCCCCTGCCCCCATATTCCTCAGGAATAGCTACAGATAAGGGTACCTGAGCCATGATATCCCTTAAAACCAGGGCAGGAAATCCTCTTTTCAGTATAAATCTTTTCAGATTATCTCTTTCATAAAAAACACTTTTCAGGGTTTTACTGAAAGTATTCAGAAAATCATGATAAGACTCTTTTCTTCTGTCTGGTGGATTCTTCATTTATATTCTTTATTATTTAATGGGTTCAAAACCCTCATTCACAAATTAAATGAGTTGTAAATCGTCTGTTACCTGATTTCAACACACAGTTTCTCTAATATTTATATACAATTTATAAGGATATATGTTTACCAAACAGTCTGAAGAGACATAAAAAAAGTTTTTCAACTCTCAACTTCTAAACTTTACAACATGGCAAAAGGAACGCACGCATTGCAAATGCGCACGAGGTGTTGTGTATAAGTTTAGTAGACCAATATTTTTTACCGTATCTAAACCTCTCAACCACTAAACTTCTAAACCTCTAAACTGTTAGTAAGTTAAGAAGTGTATAAGTTTAGTAGACCAATATTTTTTACCGTATCTAAACCTCTCAACCCCTAAACTTCTAAACTTTCCCTGAATAAGCCCGTACAGTGCTTATTGTCTCTGATTCTTTCAGCAACTTATCACTAACATCTGCAATATTATAGATAATTCTAAGCTGCTGTCGCTGAAGCGGATCTTCACTCCTGTTAATCTGTTTTCTTAGTTGCAGCAACACGGGCTGTAAATCAAAATCAGGAGAATGATTTTCCTTTTCAGCAAGAAATTCCCCGGCTTCGAGCAATGCTTTTTCAATATTATCAGCAATTTCATCACCGGGGGCCAGTGGCAGGTGATGCGAATCCCGGTGGGCTCCCAGTGCAGACAGGTATGATAACAGGGCATGATTCAGATAGGTAAGTGTAAAGGCATGATCAAGAAAATGCTGTACTCTTTTGGGTTCGAGTCGCATACTTCTCCAGGACAATGCAAGTTCATTGTCAGCCTTGTGTGCATTTCGTCTTGCTACCCGGTAATCAAAATCATCTTCGTCCTGCCGGCCATAAGCTGTAAGGATTGAACGAAAGTAGCGGGCGTTGCCGGTAAGCGCTTCAGATAATAATCCGGGCAACCGCCTGTATTGCCATCCGGGCCACAATAACCAAACTGAAAGAATTGATAAAGAAGCACCGATAAGTGTATCAATCAGGCGGGGTTGCATCATTGCCACACCTACGTTGGCAATAAGGTTGAAGACACAAAGGACAAAAATGGTAATAAAAACTACGGCAACTGAATAGTTTCGGTTTTTCCAGAAGAAAAACAAGTAAGCTGCAGCAAGCAACAACAGTATCTGTCCGGCTGTTGTCGGCAATAACTGTACGATCAGGATTCCTCCTACTACTCCGGTAAGAGTTCCCAATACTCGCTGGAACAGTCTTCTCCTCGTTTCGCTGAACGTTGGTTGTCCGACGAACAAACTGGTAAGCATAATCCAGGCACCCTTTTCAATATCAAGCCATTGAAACAACACATAACCAGCCAGGAATGAACTGCTGAGTCGTATTGCATAGCGCATCCGGGGGTGTTTAATAGTTATTTGCGCTTTAACACGCTGCCATAAGGTGCGTTCATCTTTGGAGAGACGCGGAATTGAAGTACTTTCTGAGATATCATTCAGGTTTTGCAGTGACAGGTGTGACCTGTAGAGGTTGTGCAGCAGAAGTATAAGCGACGGATTATAAATATCAGGATTCTGATCCAGTTTGTTGCGCAGTGCCGATACAATCCAGTTAAGGGATACAGGATGATGATAGGG
>DASQZP010000362.1:0-2355 GCA_035638655.1 Bacteroidales bacterium | reverse complement strand
ATAACACAAAATCAGAAAATGTATAACCAGGCTCTATCCGATATCGATCACATTAAAGAGCCAATTAATACATTAAAGGCCTTATCAAAAAACTATAATTTGCCTGTGATGGATCAAAAAATGTCGGGTCTTGATCAGACTATTTCAAATTATAAAGAGAGCCTCGGCAACTACTATCAGGCCAATGAAAAAATGAAGAGTAAACGGAATCAGGTTCAAAATGATTCTAACCGGTTTGTCAACTATCTGGATAATTATTTAAAAGATCGTAATGCTGCAAATCGTTCGATAGTATCTCGTTTCAGGATGATTATTATGGAAAATAGATCCCTAATGGACGATGCTATGAATAAGCGGGATAATAATATTTGGCAACAGGTCTTTGACTCATATGCGACAATGCATAAACAGTTAAGTGATGTTATAAATAAGCTCGGTAGTAAAAACAGAGGGAAAGAAAATTTGGATAATGCATTGAGTACTATTGAAAGTACAGTTGTTTATGCCAAAACGATGCGCCAGGCCAATGAAACATTAACAACGGTTAAATCAAATATTATTGTAGCTTATAAAAAAGTTAAGAAAAAAGCTGATTCAATTTCGCAAGTAGCTAAATCAGATGCTCAAAAACAATCTTCTTTGGCATCTACAACGGCTTCTAATTATATTTGGGTAATAATTATTGGAGTCGTTCTTGCTTTAGTAATTGCTATTGTACTGGGATTATTTATGGGTCGGTCTATTACCTTTATCTTAAAAAATATGATCCGGCGTCTAAATAGTGGTTCCCGGCAAGTTGGAGCGTCTGCCGACCAACTTTCAAGTGCCAGCCAACAACTGGCTCAAAGTTCCAGTGAGCAGGCGGCCAGTCTGGAAGAAACAACCTCCTCGCTGGAAGAGATCTCCTCCCAGCTTAAACAGACAGATGAAAATTCCGCGGAAGCCAAGGCTGCTATGAGCAGAGCAGAACCTCTGATTCGTGACGGGGTTGAATTCATGCAAAAAATGAAAGATGCCATGAAAGATATCAAGGAGAATTCGGATAAGACATCCAAAATTATAGATACGATTGACGACATCGCTTTCCAGACGAATCTTTTGGCCTTAAATGCAGCCGTCGAAGCGGCTCGTGCCGGCGAAGCGGGAAAAGGGTTTGCGGTGGTTGCTGAGGAGGTTCGTAACCTGGCGCAGCGTAGTGCAGAAGCAGCGCAAAATACGTCGGAGTTGATTGAAGGCTCTCAGGAAAGCTCCAAAAAAGGGGTTAGTGTAGCGGATGAAGCAGCCGAAAAGCTGGAAAAAATTGAAAAAAACGTCAATGCTGTAGCTACATTAGTAGGAGAGATTGCCGCTGCTGCTAATGAACAGGCATCCGGCGTTCAGCAGATCAATGCCGCTATGAATGACATGGATGATGCCATACAGGAAAATGCTTCGGCATCGGAAGAGTCTGCCAGCTCTGCAGAGGAGCTTTCTTCCCAGACAGCAGAACTTAATAATATAGTTGATGAATTAACGGACCTGGTGGGTGGACTTGACGATATGATGAGGCATAAGAATACCGCGAAATGGGAATATCATACAAAAAACGGAAGCTCAACAAATGGATATTCCCACAATGGGAGCGTTAAAAAATTCACTAATGGTCATACAAATGGAAAACAAAATTCTCTTTCTATTAATGATCAGTATAAAAAAAATAATACCAATGGAAAAGAGAGTGAAGTTGGCAAAGAACTAATACCATTTGATGAAGATGAGAAAGATTTAAGTGGTTTTTGAAATTTATTGTTAGGAGTAGACAAAACACCAGAATAACCCCTAAAGTAACCAAGGTGCCCTCTTTGAAAGGAGGGCACCTTTATACTTCCCGAGCTCAATCATCAGCATGATCCTTACCTAAAGTAAATTATGCACTTTTCCCCTTCTGAACTTATTTCTTAAGTGAGGTAGAACCCTGCCGATAAATAAATTGATGCGTTGAAATCTGAAAGATTAATAAGGTATATCACGATTATTAATTGCATCAGAATTTAGATCTATTTCAAAACCTTGAATGCAAAATCACATGGGAAAATTCAAAAGGCTCTTTAGAAAATTTGTTTCCAAATATGGAAACGAAAAACGAACAATCGGTAAACGGATTCTGCGTATCATTGTTATGGGTACGTTGATGATATTTATCATAGGACTGGCAACGGTCTTCTTTCTTAATAAGATAGACAATAATACAACCCAGCTTACGGATATTAATATTTCGGAGTGGAAAACCTCGAATTCCATCGAAACAGGTATGTGGGCTGTTGGCTATAAGTTGACACGTTACAGTGCGACCTATAAAGATACCTTATATAAAGC
>DASQZP010000361.1:0-3193 GCA_035638655.1 Bacteroidales bacterium | reverse complement strand
ATACTCATTAACCCGTTTATTATAACTTATGCAGGTTTTCAGTTTTCTTATGCAGCAGTTTTAAGTATTGTCTTTTTTCATCCATATTTGTATGATTTAACAGATACAAAAAACCGGATTACTGATGCCGTCTGGTCGTTGATATGTGTTTCTGTAGCTGCGCAGATCGGCACTTTCCCGCTGGGATTGTTTTACTTTCATCAGTTTGCCAATTATTTCCTGCTTACCAACCTGATCGTTATTCCGTTTGTAACGGTTATCATCTACCTGGCTTTGATATTGCTCGTTTTTTCCTTTATTCCCCCTGTTGCAGCGGGAATAGCTTTTGTATTGTCATTGCTTGTCAGCGTAATGAATGCATCAGTCGGTTTTATTGGGAATTTGCCGTATGCTGCCATGCAAAACGTTGATTTTGGGAACGTCATGTTGCTGCTTACTTATTTGTTTATTCTGGTTTTAACTCTCTTTATCTTACACAGAAACCGGTTGATATTTTATTTTCTGATATTTTGTCTGATGATTTCGGAAGGATTTGTACTTAAACACAGATACGACAAACTTCACAACAAGCAGATGGTAATTTATGATGTAAATAAAACCACCGTAATAAATTTCATATCGGGAAACGAAAATATACTTTGCATGAGTTCGCAGTATGACAGTCTTTCAGTAGAATATGCAGCCCGTAGTTACTGGGTCAGCACCTGCCCCGCCAATCCGGTATGGACAGAGTTTGGAAATGCCAGCGCGTTAAAGAATATTGAGTCGGTTAAGATTTTACCTTCATCAAAAATTCCGGGATTGACCATGATTTGGTTTTCAGGCAAAAAAATAGTAGTATGCGATACTTCTTTTCAGGGGGTTATAAATCAGGATAATCCCTTTAATTCAGATTATTTAATTGTAACCGGGAACGCACCGCATGATCCGGGAATTTTAGGTCGTTTTTTCAGTTTTAATCAGCTTATTATCGACTCATCCTGTAATTATTACAGTACACAGGAATGGGAAAAAATCTCGGATAAATATAAATTGAATTCGTGGATTGTTGGCAGGGATGGCGCATTTGTAGCTGTTTTCTGACATGTTTTTATTCTTTCACTTTGGAAATAGCCGAAGGATGGCTAACTTGTAAGGATATTTTATTAATCCTAAAATTTACATATATGAAAATGAAAAAAATTCTCTTGTCACGCAAGTGGTGGATGTACCTGCTGGTTATTGCATTTTTGTTTAGCACAACAGGTATGGTTCAGGCTGCAAAAAAAGACAAAGGAACAGATCAAAGTAAAGCTAAAAGTGCTTATGATTCTATAATCTCAGGAATGAAATTCCGTAGCATTGGTCCGGCTTATTCATCAGGCAGGATTGCTGATTTTGCTGTTAATCCCAAAGATCATAGTGAGTATTATGTTGGTGTTGCTTCCGGAAATGTGTGGAAAACAACCAATGATGGTATTACCTGGCAGCCGGTTTTTGATAACTATGGGGCGTATTCAATTGGTGTGGTAACTATGGATCCCAACAACCACAATGTGGTGTGGGTTGGCACAGGTGAGAATAATCATCAGCGTGCACTTGGGTACGGTGATGGAGTTTACAAGAGCCTGGACGGCGGTAAGTCGTTTAAAAATATGGGATTAAAAAATTCCCGGCAGATAGGAGGAATCCTTGTTGACCCAAGGAATTCAGATGTTGTATATGTTGCAGCGGAAGGCAGTGCCTGGGGCCCTGGTGGTGACCGGGGATTATATAAAACTGAAGATGGAGGAGATACCTGGTCCAAAATTCTCTACATCAGCGAAAATACCGGTGTGAACTGCATTGTTTTTGATCCCCGTGATCCGGATGTAATCTATGCTTCTTCGGAACAACGCCGCCGCAGGGTGTTTACAAAAATTGGCGGGGGACCGGAAACTGCCATATATAAAACTACTGATGGTGGTAACAACTGGAAAAAACTCACTTCAGGACTGCCTCATGAAGACATGGGAGGTATGGGACTGGCCGTTTCTCCTGTAAATCCGGATGTTGTTTATGCCATTATCGAAGCAGCCAATGATGCAGGTGGTTTCTTCAGAAGTACCAATCGTGGTGAATCCTGGCAAAAAATGAGTTCATACCACAGCAGTGGGCAATATTATAATGAGATATACTGTGATCCGAAGGATGTTGATAAGGTTTATTCCGTAGAAACAATCTCGAAAGTTACAACAGACGGTGGCAAAACCTGGAAAAACGTGGGGAATAATGCCAGACACGTGGATGACCATGCTTTGTGGATCGATCCTGATAATACCAGTCATTTTTTGATTGGTAGTGATGGTGGCATCTATGAGTCCTGGGACGACGGGGAAAACTACGACTTCAAAGAAAATCTTCCCGTTACCCAGTTTTACCGGGTAACGGTAGACAATAATCAGCCTTTTTATTTTGTATACGGTGGAACCCAGGATAATAACAGTATGGGTGGTCCGTCACAAAATATTAGCCGGTTGGGTGTTACCAGTGGAGAATGGTTTCTGACAAATGGAGGAGACGGATTCTGGGGGGCCATTGATCCGGTTAATCCGGATATCGTTTATGCTGAGTCGCAGTATGGTAATGTCGCAAGGTATGACAGGAAAAGTGGTGAAGCAATCGCCATCAGACCGGAGCCTGGCAAAGGAGAGCTCACCTTCAGATGGAACTGGAATACACCGCTTATTATCAGCCCCCATTCCCACACTCGTATTTATATGGCTGCCAATAAGGTTTTCAGGAGCGATGACAGAGGCAATAGCTGGAAAGAAATCAGCGGAGACCTTACCGCTCAAATTGACCGCAATACGTGGCCGGTTATGGGTAAATTCTGGAGTGTGGATGCAGTGGCAAAAGATGTTTCTACATCATTGTACGGAACCATTGTCTCACTCGATGAAAGCCCGGTTAAAGAGAATTTGCTGTATGTTGGAACTGATGACGGGCTGATACAGGTTACCGAAGATGCTGGCGGCTCCTGGCGTAAAAGTGAATCGTTTCCGGGTGTGCCGGCGCATACTTACGTGAGTGATGTGTTTCCTTCCCGGTTTGATGAAAATGTAGTTTATGCCGCTTTCGACAATACCAAAAGTGATGATTTCAAGCCATATCTTCTTAAAAGTACTGATAAGGGTAAGACGTGGGAATCTATCGCTTCAAACCTGCCTGTAAA
>DASQZP010000360.1:0-2978 GCA_035638655.1 Bacteroidales bacterium | reverse complement strand
AAGCAGCCCTACCTATGAGAATCGGCCTTCCTCCGGTCAGCAGGCGGGCTGAATGGGGAGAACGTCTCACTCCTGTTTTCTCAAACCTTTGATTTGCTAGAAAATCGAAAACCTACGAAATTGTAATCTCACAAAAATTGGGACAATTTTGGGGACCTGCTCCTGGTCAACAACCATCAATCCAAGGGCAGAGATGTCTACTTCTTATTCCTTTTCATATCCTTCTTGAAATTCTTTATCATTTTTCCGAATTCTTTGTCTTTCTTTCTTCTCTCAGCAACAGTAGATTCAAAAAACTCCGATTCTTTTCTCAATTTCAGGTAATTCTCATAAGAACTTCGATTGATTTCACCTTTTTCAACAGCTTCTGTTACCACACAGCCTTCTTCACCTGTATGGGTGCAATCTTTAAACTTACAGTTTTTTCCCCATTCAGAAATTTCATCGAACGTCAGTTCTATACCTTCTGACGCATCAGTGATTCCCACTTCCCTCATCCCGGGATTATCAATCAGTATTCCTCCAATCTCAAGCACGATCAGTTCCCGGTGACTGGTTACATGCCTTCCTTTGTGCGTACTTGTACTGATTTCATCTGTTTTCATCATTGACCTGCCGGAAAGATTATTCACTAAAGTGGATTTGCCCACCCCGGATGAGCCCAGCAGGCAATAGGTTTTAGATTTGAGAATGTGATTTTCCAGTTCATCATAACCGTTGTGGGTTTCATTACTGATTGCAACCACGGGCACTCCCTTCATCCGTTCTTTTACCTTTCTAAGTAGTTCAATTAAATCTGCTTCACTTATCAGATCGATTTTATTAAGCAGGATCAAAGGTTTTACGCCAGCGGTATTACAGATGGCCAGATACCGTTCGATCCGGTTCAGGTTAAAATCTCTGTCGGCTGCCTGTACAATAAATGCATAATCGATATTGGCAGCTATAATCTGTTTTTCCCCCTGCCTGCCGGTTGTTTGTCTTTCAATTATAGTTTTGCGTGGAAATATAGCATGAATCAATACCTTATCCGCATCATAAGGAGAAATTGCCACCCAGTCTCCCACTGCCGGAAAATCGGCTCTGTTCCTTGCTGTAAACCGCAAGTTTCCAATGATCTCTGCATCATATTCCTTTTCAGTAGTTTTCACAACATACCTCTCCCGATGCTCGGAGATAACACGTCCAACGCCAAAGCTATCCAGTTTATGAGCTTTCCTGTATTCATCATACTCTTTGCTATAACCCAGGTCTGCCAGTTCCATCTTTTTATTTTTTAATAAATTTATGAATTATACATTAAATTTTATTCTCGTCAACTGTCAATGTGTCCGGGTTGAAGCTCATTTTTATTGATCTCGCCTGACTCAACGGTCCTGTTCATTAATAATTTTACTTTTTGAAGGAAAAATTAACTCTTTATTTCAGGCCTTATATTACCGGATAAGTATACTCTGAAATAATTTAATATCCCTTTTCCTTAAGCTTTTCCTGAAATTCCTGCGCTATTTTCATTCCCCACTGCTGTCCTACCTGCATGGATTCTTTCATGATAACAGGTGTATTTTTGGCGTATTTCATTCCGGCCGGTGTCTTATAAAATTCAATAACCGCTTCCAGATCTTCCTGTGTCAGGTATTTCAAATATACAGGAACCAGCATTGCTGTAAGGTCATCCAGGGTGGTCTTCATAAATTCATTTTCAAAATTGTTCCAGATATCCTGATCAATTTCTGTATATTGCTCCCTGTACATGGTAAACATTTGCTTTATTGCTGCTTGAAATGATTCCTCAGATCCTGACAGGGTAAACATTTCTTTAAGCGTAGCGGAATAATCTTTATCCGTTTGCGCGGATAGCGAAGTGAAGAGCAATGCTGCTAAAAAAATGAGGATAAAGTGCTTTTTCATAGTTATGGTTTTAAAAGATAATAAATTGGGTCAGATAAAATGGAAATTTAATTTTCCTGAATATAGCAAATAATATTTTGAATGTCAATTATTAATTTACTGTTTGCTTTTTAATCATTTGGTTTATACCAACGTAATATAAATCAAATCCACCTTTGCCACCGGGCCGGTTTGATGAAAAAATCATCAGATTATTGTCAAAATCATAGTAGTACAAAGTAATTGGACGGTACTCATCATATTCAGTATTGATATCTTCACCAAAGTTTACCGGAGCTGACCATGTTCCATTCTCATATACCGAGTAGTATAGATCAAATCCGCCATAACCTCCCTCCCGGTTTGAAGTAAAAACCATAAGTTTACCATTTACGAACGGGCATTTATCATCATTTGCTGAATTTATTGAAAGTTTTTTAATGCTAACCGGATTCGTTGATTGCAGGCTTCGGATCAGGTTAGAATCTGCCGGAAGATTAACTTCATAAAGATTATAAACACCATCCCTGTCTGAACAAAATAATATTTTTTCAATGTCAGATACATCAGTACCCCATAAATCATAATTATACAGATCCTGACCAAAAAAAGCCGGATATAAATCGTTTTGAGCCGAATTTAGGAAACCAATATTTTGCACAGGTTTTATTTCATATGAGGATGAAACTGAATTGTTATGTAATTCACTGTAAATAAATTTAATATCATAATTACCACCACAATCACTGGCATACATCATTAAATCAGTCCATATAACTTCGGAGTTATTAATCTCCATGCGATAGCCCAGGGAATATGGCCCCAGTTCATTACAGGAAGTATTTACTGAATCAAACATTGGCTTTAAATAAGCAAATCTGTCATCATAACGGTCCGTTCCGATATCAGGCGTGGCATCCGTTTTACTCCACTCCATATACATATTCTCCCCGACAATATCAAAATCAGCCCCCAGGCTGTTTCTGTTTGAAGAAAAATGAAGAAGATAATTGTGCATAATAAAAGGCGCGGTGGAATTATAATCATCAAACCGTGTGTTCACAGCTTCAAAGTTCTGAACTGATTCA
>DASQZP010000359.1:0-9626 GCA_035638655.1 Bacteroidales bacterium | reverse complement strand
CAGTCCACCCGGACTGTTACTGAAAATAGTATTGAGGGAATGGCGTATCAGTACCTGAGCCTTTTCCGGTGCACCGGCATAATTATAGACAAAAGGTGCCACAAATGAAGGTTGATTGGCAGGCCAGAAAAAAGGTACATCTACATTCCATCCATCAGTAAGAATTCTTGAAGTAAAATAATCCAGTCGTTGCATGGTTTTCTTTTTACCTCCCATCTCCTCTACCAGCTTATCCAGGGCATGAGGGATATTCCAGGTATATTGTGCCGAATTTCCCTCATTAAAGCCAATTTCTGAAGCACTGTCAAATGGCTCCACCCAGTTTCCCCTCCTTATCTTTTCGTTGCAGGTAACCGGTTTGAGCATTGAATAGTTTGAATACGCCCCGGGAACGTTTCAGGAAACGATGGTAGTTAACACTGTCACCTGCATATTTGCACATTTGTGCCACGGCGAAGTCATCGATAGCATACTCCAGTGTCATGGAAACGCTGTAATTGTAATTACTTTCATAATCGGGCACATATCCGTATTTTATATAATCATCCACATGGCTGTATTTATGATCGGCTGCCCATACCATTTTATTTTTAATTGTTTTCAGGTCAATATCCCTGCCACCGAAAGCATACAGGTTGGCAATAAGCGGTAATCCTGAATAACCGTTCATGATCCAGGTCTCATTATTGAAATACCCCCAGATCGGAAATCCAGCAGGATCGCCCTGCATGGCATCCAGATAAAGTGAGTGAATCATATCAGCCGCCCGTGACGGAAACAGCAAACCCTGCAGCTGGGCTGTGGTCCTGTAGGTATCCCAGTTGGAGAAAGTAACATATTTGTGATGTCCGGGATTGATGGTATACACCGAATCATTAAAGCCTTTATATTGACCATTTACATCTTCAAAGATATTCGGATGCAGCATGTTATGATAAAGTGCTGTATATAGCTGTATCTTCAGGCTGGAATCATTGGTCTCTGCCTCCATTTTTGACAGTCCTTTGTTCCATTTTTCAGTAGTTTGAGCTTTTAAAGAAGCAATATCCATACCGTTGGTTTCCTTTTCAAGATTCAGTGTTGCATTTTCAACACTTACAAATGAGATGGCAATTTTCATTTCCAATGGCACAGTGTCTCCGGTTCCAAAAGCCAGCCAGGCAGCCACTGAATCACCGCTGAGCTGTGCTGCAGGATCAGCTGCTTTGTTGCCGTTCCATCCTCCATAAGCGGATACTTTCCTGTTAAACCGTGCAGCAAAATAAACTGTGTAATCATACAATGCCGGGTTGCGCGAACAGAAACCTCCACTTGTGGCAGAACCTGTCAGTAAATTTTGAGTTGTATCAATATGGATTTGTGAGGCCGTAACCCCGTTTGCACATGATGGAGGAGAAAAAACCAGCACATTTTGTTTTCCTTCAGGATATTGAATATTCGTGATACAGGCCCTCTCTGAGACAGCAGTACTAAACTTCACCCTGTCATCTTTCAGAAAAACCTCGTAAAAGCCCGGTGCGGCCTTTTCCTGTTTGTGTGAAAAAGCAGACGCACAGGCAGCGGGATGGTAAATTGGGTTCTTTTGTGGAATACCTGTCACCGGCATAAACGGTATATCAAGGGCCCCGTTGCATCCCCAACCGCTCACATGAGTCAGCGAAAACCAGGCAATGGTATCTTTGCTGTACCAGTATCCTGCCCGTGAGATATATTCATCACCAGCTCCAAACAGGTTGGTGGGCCCGCAGGAGATCATCCCAAAAGGAGCACAGGCCGCCGGAGACGTATTCCCGCCAGCATCAGTTCCGATAAATACATTTACGAATTCAATCCTATTACCAGACTTGTTCAGCCCTTCCTTGCGTGGATGACATCCATTTATGATGAAAAAAAGAAAAGACCAGGCAATCACAGTGTAAGAATATTTTATTTTCATTTGATACTGATTATAAGTTTATTAAAGATGGCCCTGATTTTATAATACTTTATCCTTAAAAATTTTGAAATAATATCGTTCGTTAAATATAGTTACCTCACAGATAAATGACAAACTCACAGCCATTTTATATTTCTGTAAACTGCTCCTTCTAATTGGCCTGATTGACATATACAGGCATAAATTGAATACGGAGAATTGCACATAAAGGAAAATCCCTTGTTTATATTAATTTTGCATAGCACCTAAAGCCAACACAGATAATGAATGATTTTCTGCTTTTTATTGACACTGAGACCTCAGGTATTCCGGATTCCTGGAAAGAACATGATATTATCCCGGAAAAATGGCCTTACATTGTTCAGATCGCATGGATCATCCTTGACAGGAAGGGCAATTTGATCCGGACTGAGAACCATTTCATCAATGAGGCAGATATTATGATTGATCCGGAGAGTTTCAAAATACATGGTATCTCAAGGGAAAAACTGAAACAGGAAGGCCAGACCAGGAAGCAGGTACTGGAGCAACTGGCCGGCGACATGGAGCAGTATTCTCCTTTGCTGGTAGGACATTTCGTGGAATTTGACCTGCGAATGCTCTCGGTAGGCTATCAACGCATTGCACACAATAATCCACTTGAAACCCTTCCATCATTCTGTACCATGACAACCATGAAACTGACAGATCCGGTTAAGATGACCCGGAATTACCCGAGGCTTGATGTCCTCTACGAATACCTTTTTGGAAAAAAACTGAACAACCAGCACAACGCACTGGCAGATGCCAGGGCAACCAGTGAATGTTTCTTTGAAATGATCAGGCAGGATATTCTGGATGAGGAGATTATAAACAAACAACAAAAATATATCTTTGGCTAACAATGCTTCATTCTCAAAATTAACCAGCACCTAAATAGTGTCTGTCCATAATGTCCGATAACTGCGTTGTTGCAAAAATTTTAATTCCTCATATACATTAGTATACTGCGGTTTAAAATTTTTGCACGCCTTGTTCTCGAACATTTTGATCCAGACACTTGACTTTATTGACAAACTCTAAATAAATTTGCAGGCAATGAATTACTTTACCTTCCTTAAGAATATTCAACCCTTTAACGGTTTACCCAAGAGCGTGATCAAAGAGGTGGCCGGGCTCCTGAATGAAAAATATTTTGAAGTAGATTCATTTGTTTATCATCAGGACATCACTGAACTCACTGGAATAGACATAATAGTTGAAGGTCAGTATGATGCCTGTTATTATAATTCCGAACAGGTTAAAGTACTGGAAGAAAACTACGCGCCGGGAATGATTTACGGAGGTGGTTCCATCCTTCTTAATAAGCGATATTCAATCCGTACAGTTATTGCCCGCAAAGGTACACGCATATTATCACTTGATAAGAATGAATTCAAAGCCCTCTGCCGTTCCTACGAAGATTTTTTTCACTTCTTTACGACCCAGTTCGGTCAAAAAGTGTTAAATGACAATTATGCCAATTTTGTCAAACGCAATACTATCCGGGATGAGAATTTTCTGGATGCCGACAAAATTTATACCCGTAAAGTAAAGACCATTGCCCCACGAAATCTGGTTGTTTGTGCACCGGATACCCCCGCACGGGAGGCTGCCCGCATCATGCAGGAAAAGAAGGTGAAATGTATGTATATAAAGGAAGACGGGAAGTTTACCGGTTATGTAACCAAGTCGGTGCTGGCTGACAAAGTTCTGGCTACAAAAAGTGACCCGGAACAGCCTGTGTGCAACATCATGGAAACAACAGTGCTGGAAACAACTACTGAAGAATTTGTATATGAAGCGTTACTCAAGCTTTACCATTCACAGTCGGAATACATCCTGGTTACAAAGGATGATCAATATACGGGCATACTAAGCCGCTACAGATTGTTAACGGAAAACGCCCAGTCCCCATTGGTATTTATCCAGTCGGTTCGACTGGCTCACACAGATACTGAGCTGAAAGAGAAATGGCAACAGGTGCCGGAAATTATAAACCAGTTGCTTGGTCGCGGAGTGAATGCTGAGATCGTTAACCAGATCGTTTCTACGATCTCTGATACCATTCTTTATCGTGTGATAGAAGAAACACTGGATGACCTGCCAGTGGTACCTGCTAAATTTGCATTTATAGTGCTGGGCAGCGAAGGACGGAAAGAACAAACGCTGGTAACCGATCAGGACAATGCAATTATTTATGAAGATAAAGCCAATGAGCACCGGGAAGAAGTCAGAGAATATTTTCTGAACTTTGCTGAAATTGTCTCCCGCCGGCTTGATACTATAGGCTTCAGCTATTGTACAGGCGGTTATATGGCCAAAAATCCCAAATGGACGCACTCCCTCTCCCACTGGAAACGCAACTACGATGAGTGGATCCATATTGCAGCACAGGATACGGTAATCAACATTACTACCTTCTTCGACTGCCGGTTCATCTACGGAGAACCTTCCTTACTTATCGGGTTACAGGACCATCTTGAGCAATCGGGAGTGGAAAACCATCAGCGATTTTTGTATAACATGGCTGACAATGCATTACAATATGAACCTCCACTAACCTTCTTCAAGGGAATTAAAACTTTCAAACGGGAAGAAAAAAGGGTGTTCGACCTGAAGAAAGCCATGACACCCATCGTGGACCTGGTAAGAATGTATGCGCTCAAATATCATATCCGTGAGACAAATACCGGTGAGAGAATGCAGCAACTCTATAAGCAGGACTGTTTCACCGCGAAGGAATACCAGGAACTGAATCAGGCTTATTATTACCTGATGAGAATCCGACTGAACAACCAGGCAAGAAATTATATACACGATTTTAAAGACCCTGACAACTTCATAGAGACAGAAAAACTTACCACGGTTGAACAGGCTACGCTCATAGAAATATTCAAGGTGATCAAAGAATTCCAGTCACGGATTAAAGTAGAATTTAAAAATGAACTGTTTGGATAAGGATGTAAACGGAGTTGGGAAAAGAGTCAGAAGACCGGAGTCGGAAGACCGAAGTGGAGATCGCGGCATGCCCGATAGATAGGGGGAAAATGAGAGATGAAAGATGAGTTGGGAAAAGAGTCAGAAGACCGAAGACGGAAGACCGAAGGAAAAAAGATTATAGCATGCCCGTTAAATTAGGGGGAAAGTGAGTGATGAGAGATGAGTTGGGAAAAGAGTCAGAAGACCGGAGTCAGAAGACCGAAGCTGTTAATTTGTTTATTTGTTGAGTTGTTGAGTTGTTTAGAGATTTAGGTTTGAGGGTTTGATGTTGCTTACTCCGCTCGCGCAAGGCCCTGTCATCCCCCGAAAGCTCCCGATAGCTATACGGGACGGGGCTGGTCGTGATCCTTGCCCTCACCGGGCCCTCCCGCCTTCCGAAGGCAAGGATTGATATTGTTTTCTCGTTTTAGCGATATCAGAAATTGATAAACGCTGCAAGTCACGTAGTGACGACATTATGGTAGAATGAGAAGTTGAGAAGTTGAGGGGTTGAGAAGTTCAGGAGTTTAGGGGTTTAGGAGTTGAGGGGTTGAGAAATGATTCGGAAGACCGGAGCAATCTGTAGAGACAACACATGTGTTGTCTGATTTAATCAAATACATTAATCTGATGCCTTGTAGAGACGCACGATCGTGCGTCTCAACCGGTCCGAAAGCTTTCGGACAAACTACCGAACAAACAATCCCTCTCCCTGGTTGTATACCTTTGTAAACAATACCTTTTGCCATGAATAAGAAATACGACAGCATTGTGGTAGGTTCGGGTCCGAACGGACTGGCAGCCGCAATTACCCTGCAGCAGGCGGGGCTGTCGGTTTTACTGGTGGAAGGAAAGGAAACTGTTGGTGGCGGGATGCGGTCGGCGCCGCTGACGCTGCCCGGCTTTGTGCATGATGTCTGTTCAGCCATTCATCCCCTGGGTGCTGGTTCACCCTTTTTCAACACCCTTCCGCTGGAAAAATTCGGACTGACCTTCATACGACCTGATATTGCGGCGGCCCACCCTTTTGATAACGGGGAAGCATCTGTCCTTTACCGTTCTGTGGAAGATACTGCCCGGTCGCTGGGTATGGATGAGCAGGCTTATAAAAAGTTTATGACACCACTGGTAAACGATTGGCCCCGCCTGGCAGCAGAAGTGCTGGCGCCCTTACATTTTCCCGGTCACCCGCTACGTATGGCCCGATTCGGACTAAAGGCCCTGTCGTCCGCTGTTGGCACAGCCAGGCGCTTTCGGTCGGATAAAGCCAGGGGCTTGTGGGCCGGTATTGCTGCCCACTCGGTGCAGCCACTCACCAGCATGGCCTCTTCGGCGGCCGGACTGGCCCTGATGATTGCCGGTCATACAACAGGATGGCCTCTGCCCAAGGGCGGGGCAAATGCCATTGCCAACGCGCTGGCCGATTATTTTGTGTCCCTGGGGGGAAGTATTCAGACCGGCTTTTATGTAGAATCCCTTAATCAATTACCGGAAGCACGTGCAGTACTGTTTGATGTGACCCCCAAACAATTATTGGAGATAGCCGGTGAACGGTTCACTACCCGCTACACAAAACAGCTACAACAGTACCGCTACGGGCCCGGTGTGTTTAAGATTGACTGGGCGCTGGACGGTCCGGTGCCGTTTACCGCACCCGAGTGCAGGAAAGCGGGAACAGTACACCTCGGCAATTCGCTGGAGGAGATCACTTCCGCAGAGCAACAGGTGGCCGACGGATTGCATCCTGAAAAACCCTTCGTACTGCTTACCCAGCAGAGTCTGTTCGATCCCTCACGGGCACCGGTCGGCAAACACACTGCCTGGGCCTACTGTCATGTACCAAACGGGTCGCAACAGGACATGACCGCTGCGATCGAACAGCAGGTGGAACGCTTTGCCCCCGGTTTCAGGAAGCTGATCATGGCAAAGCACACGATGAACACTACCAGGATGGAAGCCTACAATCCCAACTATATCGGTGGTGATATCGGCGGCGGGAATATGGATATTGGGCAATTGTTTACCCGGCCGGCACTGCGGTTGTCGCCCTATACCACACCGGCCAAAGGACTGTACATCTGCTCCTCCTCGACACCTCCAGGCGGAGGAGTGCACGGCATGTGTGGCTATCATGCAGCCAAAAAAGCATTGAAAGAAATGTTCGGACAGCAGGCTGTGCCGCTTACCATGCCCGTGAATTCAGACAGCAAATGATATACAGGTATGGTTTGCCGCCATGGCCCCGCCTGACCATTACCCGTTTGTACGGCACCTGGTGTGGAAGCTGTTGCACAATGATAGGGAGACACTGAAGCTGTTTGCCTCCAACCCTTTCCCGGACGAGCCCCCACGATATGTGCGTGCTGTGTTGTACCGCTACCGGTTTGCCCGGCCCGGCAACCCGGAGAGTAAATGGTGGAACCGCGAGCGCATCGGGGTTTGGCTGCCTGCCAGCTCCGTGAACGATTCGCAGCTGATCAATTATCTGGAAGAAAGGGGATGGTTGATGGCAAGGTGATAAACGGCAACAAAAATTACTTAACGGTTTTGAAGTGAATACATATTTTTTATTCAACCTTATATATTGACCGTTCATTGGATTTGATCCTGTAATATTTTCATTTGAACAAGCAGCCGGTTAACTTTATTCCTTAGAAATGTCGGGGAGAAATAAGAGAGTGATATAGTTATAAAAAAAAAATGCTGTTATGTTATTAAAACAAATTAACCGGTTGCAGTACATCGATCAATTAATCAGACAAAAAAGAACCGGCAATGCTGAGGAGTTTGCAAGGAGACTTAATATTAGCAGAAGACAATTGTATTACTGGCTGGAGGAACTAAAAGACATGGGGCTTGAAATTGGTTATAACCGGACAATCAGATCTTATGTTTTTCTGAAACCCTATAAGATTGAAATTAATTTCCAGATATCTGAATTATCTGATAAAGAGATAAATGGAGGCGGTTCCAGAATTTGTGTTAATAAAATTCTTACTCTGGAGAAAGAACCGTATTTCATTTTATAACTGAGTAGGTTTACTAATTCAGATTAAATTTTTCCAAGCAGGATCATTATGAAGCATGACCTATACCCGGCGGGCATAATTGAAAATATGGCAGAGTATTATATGGCAAGGATTTCTGTTAGAAGTCAGGTGATATATATTATCGTGATGCTATTCTTTTTTGCTGCAATAGTATTATTGCCCATAATCTATGTTAATGTTACAGTTCAGGGAAATGGAATAATAAGGCCATTAATTGAAAAAACTGAGATAAAAGCGCTTATTTCCGGTAAGGTTTCGAAAGTTAATTTTTTGGAAGGGGCAATTATTGGGGAAGGGGATACTATATTAATAATTGAACAAGACGGAATTAACAGCAGGATTGAGCTTCTCAGAAGACAGAGAATTGAATCTGAAAAATATATTTCTGATCTTAAAAGAATTATTCTGATGGATAGCAATACCTTCAGATCGCTAAAATATCAAGGAGAATATTATAAATTCATTAATCAGCTTAATCAGATTAAAAGTAAAAGAGATAAAGCAAAAAAGGAACTGGACCGAAATCAGTCACTATATATACAAAAATACGTTAGCAGAAAAGACTATGACGATTTGAAATACCAGTATAAACAAGCTCAAAACGAATATAAATTCTGTATTACAAATCAGATAAGTATATGGAAGTCGGACTTAAGTCATTACAGAGCAACACTTAATGAAATTAAATCGAATATAAAACAATTGCTCAAAGAACAAAATAAATATGTAATAACTGCACCGGTTAGTGGCACAATGGTGGAATTTTCCGGTATTTATAATGGAACCAATATACAGGCTGGTGAATCAGTAGCATGGATCAGTCCTAATACTGAATTGATTGCTGAGATTTATATTCCGCCAAAAAATATTGGATATTTGAGAAAAGGTACATCACTGAATATTCAGGTAGATGCTTTTAATTATAATGACTGGGGCATGGTGAAGGGCGAAATCGTTGAGATTTCAGATGATTTCATTTTAATGAAAAATCAACCTGTTTTTAAAATCAGATGTAAAATGTATAGTCAATCTCTGGATTTAACAAATGGAATAATTGGAAAATTAAAAAAAGGGATGACTGTTCGTGCAAGGTTCCTAGTTGTTAAAAGATCGTTATTCCAACTTTTATTTGACAATGTCAATGACTGGTTAAATCCTGCTGAAAATAAAATTTAAAATATTTGTAAATATTTGTTGAAGATTTTTCTTGTTCAAACTAATATATTATGGAATGAAAAAATCTGTCAAAATTAAACAACACGACATAACTGATTGTGGTGCTGCCTGTCTGGCTTCCATATCTTCATATTACGGACTGAGAATGCCTGTTTCAAGAATCAGACAATATGCTTCAACTGATCAGAAAGGGACAAATGTTCTCGGATTGATTGAGGCTGCTGAAAAACTTGGTTTTACAGCAAAAGGTGTCAAAGGTCCTTTTGAAAGTCTGTTTAATATACCTAAACCAGCAATTGCACATGTAATTATTGGAAATGGGCTTCAGCATTATGTTGTAATATATAAAATTACAAAGCAACATATTGTACTAATGGACCCGGGTTCAGGAAAGATAATACGGAAACCGCACAGTGAATTTAAAAACGAATGGTCAGGAGTATTAGTGCTGCTTGCACCCGACC
>DASQZP010000358.1:0-2089 GCA_035638655.1 Bacteroidales bacterium | reverse complement strand
ATATCCCAATAAGCCAATGATCATAACGTAAACCCAAGCGGGTACTCCTTCTCCGGCAATCATCAGGTAAATGTAGGCAGATGACATGCAAAGCCCCGTCGAAAGGACAGGCAGTGTGACCGGCTTGTCCTTCTTTTTATTACGGACAATCCATGCCACCGAAGCGGTAAAAAACGGAATTGCTCCCACGTAGATCGCGGCAAAAATATACGGGTTAACGTTATAGTCGGCCGAAAGTCCCATCAGCCATTCATGTATCGCTTGTAAATCCATCTCATAATCCCAATTTGAATTACTTACTGAAGACTCTGATGGGTTATAAATAGTAAATCTTACTCGTTAGCCTCGTTCAACTTCACTATGCTACCTCCGTAAATAGGTAGATGGACCATTGTATTGCAACACACAGTGAAAGCAAATGCTACTTGTCGCAAATCATAGTATTGTACAAATTCAGACTAAATTCTTGTGAAAGAAAGAGGCTAATGAGAGACCCCCAGCCACCGGCTGTGAATATACCCCAATGCAGAACCATATATTAGATGAAGCCCCAAGGTGACCATGATATAGGCAAGGGCGTTGTCAAGGTACAACGGATGACTGGCCGCCAAATGGTGAGCATACCCCATCCCGAATATCCCCCAGCCGATCAGCGGGCTGTAAACCAGCATCATGAATAACCATAATATGACGGATAGCAGCAGCGCTTTCGTTATTGATACATCCTCTTCGAATGTAAAGACAAATACGTATGACCAGAGAATTCCATAACAAAAATGGAGCAGCAACGCATATCCCCTGCCACTAATCCCCAAATTATGCAAAAAAGCCGAGGAGGGAGGGATATTAAAAGGGGCCAGCCCTGTAATATTAATCCCCAGATAGATAAACAGGAACATCGCCAAGCTTGCCAAAAAGCCAGCTAATATGATATTAATATTCTTTTTTATCCTTTTTTTCATAATAGCTTTGTAAGGAGTTACTAGAAATACCGATTACTGGAACCGGATGCATCTGATTTACTAAACTGTAGCACAATGGCCGGAGCCTCCGTGTTTTTAATTCTCAACTGTCCGTTCAACTGGCTGACGAGTGCTTTTACGATGGCAAATCCTGTGGAAGTAGTTGTTTCCAGATTGAATTCCTCTGGCAGTGCCTGTCCATTATTCCGGAGTAATAAACGAACCGTTCCTTCCGATTCCTCAAGATGTATCGCAATTTCCCCTTCCGATTGCTCCTTAAAACCGTGTTCTATAGCATTGGCCATAAGCTCGTTGAGAATCAATCCGGCGGGTACAGCTTGGTTTATGTTAAGCACCACCGGTTCAAGATTAGCAGATAAACCTATATTCTGGCCCGATTGGGCATAAGTATCGCAAACATATTCTGAAAGTTCATTGATATAATAATCCAGGCGTATTTCTGAAAAATTGTGGGATTGATATAGAATTTCATGAATCATAGCCATGGAATGGATGCGATCCCTACTTTCTTTTAATGCCTGTTCAGGATTTCTGTTTTGCATGCTCTCCAGCTCTAGCAGTCCTGATATTACAGCCAGGTTATTTTTAACCCTGTGGTGGATTTCAGAAAGTAGTACTTCTTTTTCATGCAGGGATTTTTCCCATCGCCCGATGCTTTTAACGGCTCTAACCGAAACAACCACTCCAATCAACACTATCAATATTCCCAGTAAAACGCTGATCCACAATCCGATCTGTTTAATACCCATCGAGGCCGCTTCCACTTTTGCCATTAACATATCTTGATGAGTGGTCCACCGGCTGTTTAGCGAAGGCGTTTCTGCCGAATATTGAGTAATCGGTTTGGGACCGAGAGCTTTTCGCAGCAACCCCGATTGATCCGACTGAATTTTATTTAATTGCTGCCACTGCCCTTTGATTTCTTGCAGGATCTGCAGATCGCCAAACCAGTTAAGAGCAAAAATTAGGGCTGAAATCTCGCTTAATTGTATCTGGTTGGAACGAAGCGATTCAAAAATCTGGTCAGCGTTAATTTCTTCTTCAAACAACTCGTTGAGAGGCTGCCCGAGCTGTTTCATCTCTTCTTGGGCTTGCCGATACTCTTG